>NZ_JAKVUA010000031.1:0-17496 GCF_033978845.1 Tenacibaculum sp. 1B UA | reverse complement strand
CCTATGATAATAATTATAGAAGTATTTTAGTGAAAAGTTAATGAGTTTTTACTTGTTTTTTACCACAGTACTTTGTTACCCACTGGCTTTATTCCGTTCAGCTTGGTTTTCAGCGTTGGCAAAGACATACTCTTTTGCAATTTTTGGCTTGTGTGTCGGCTGAAGCGAATTGCAAATGTGTATGGCTTTTAGCGTTGGCTTTTTAACAACAACTTTTATTTTCTTGAATTGGTGGACAAGCTACTGTACCATAAGAACAATAAACACAACAATCTCCTTCTTTTGGCTTTAAAACTTTTTTACAATTTTCGCATTCGTAGAAAAATTGACAAGCGTTTGTTGGCATATCTTCCACTTTTTTATGTCCGCAGTTTGGACAAGTTATTTCAGATTTTAATATAGTTTCCATTAATTTTCTTTTTTGTCGGTTACTTTATAACCTGTTGAGTTAATTGCTTTTTCGATTTCCGTTTCGTTGGTTTTAGTTTTGTCAAATTCAATGATTGCATTTCCATTTTCGTAGGACGCTTTTGAGTTTATAATTCCGTTGAGTTTATTTACTTCGTGGTTAACGTGTTCTTCGCAACTTGCACAGGTCATTCCGCTGATTTTAAATTCAGTTGTTTTAATGTCCGATTTGTCAACTACGATTATTTGCTTTTCTGTGTTTGGGTAAAAAATTCCTGAATAATATGGGAAAGCCAACATTACTATTGCAAATACGGTTACAATTCCTAAAAACTTTTTTGATTGAATAAATTTTGGTTTTTCGTCTGTCTCACATTTGCAGTCAATTTCTTTTCGAGGTTTTAGTTTTTGATACCAAGCAAAACCAAGAACTAAAATTGTCAGTCCGATTAGATAAGGTCTAAAAGGTTCAATCCAAGAAAATGTTGAAGCAATTCCGCTTGTTCCTGCGATTAGAGCCAAAACAGGTGTAATACAGCATAATGAAGCTGTAATTGCAGTTAACAAACCTGCACCAATTAATTTGTTTTCACTTTTCATATCGTTTCTAAAATTTTGTTTTTATCAAGTATCTCAAAGAATGGATTTAGTAATTTTTCGTATTCAGCCGTGAGTGAGTAAAAAATCGTTTGAGCTTCTCTATCGGTTTCTAATAGATTTCGGTCTTTCATTTTCCTTAAGTGTTGGGAAATAGCAGAAATGTTCATTCCAAGAATATCGCTCAAATCACAAACGCAAAGTCTTTTTTCCTCAAAGAGTAGGTAAAGTATTTTCAGTCGAACGCTATTTCCGACTAATGAAAGTCCATTTGCCAAATAGTCGAACGATTCGTTTAATGCCGAAACTGTGTCTTTACAACGGTTTATTTGTTCAATATCGGCTTGTTGTCTTATGCAAGAATTATTTTCCATAAAACAAAGTTACGATTATTTCTTATTTAAGCAAATACTTAAATACATAATTCTCAAGCGTTGGGAAAATTTTAGCTCTTTTGGTTTTTATAGTGTTGGATTTGTGTGTCGGAAAAAACCGAAAGTGCTAAAATGTGCGGCTGGTTTTCAGCTTGTGGGTAACTTGTTTATATAGATGTAAAATACATTGTTATACAACTTAATTTATACTGTAAGCGATGTATATGTACATCTTTATTTAAACTAAAAATAGGTTAAATATTAAAATCATCAAAAGGATTTTTAATTTTTTCTAAACTAGTTGTACTAATATGAGTATAAATCATGGTCGTTTTAGGATTATTATGCCCTAATAATTCTTGAATAAATCTAATATCTGTTCCATTTTCTAGTAAATGAGTAGCGTAACTGTGGCGTAGGGTATGAAGTGTTATGTTTTTATTAATCTTACAGGTATTTATAGCTCTTTTTAGAACTTGTCTAGCACTTATAGAACTGTATTTTGGTTTTGTTTGTCCTTCAAAAAGAAAAATAGAGGGGTTGTACTGTTTTATGTATTTTCTAATTAACTCAATCATAATAGGGGAAACAGGAACAACCCTGTCTTTTTTACCTTTTCCAGATTTTATATGTAATAAACGCCTATTTAAGTCAATCGAGTTAGTTTTTAAATTTATAGCTTCTCCTATTCTTAATCCACAAGAATAGATTAAGCTCAGTAAGGTTTTATGTTTTACATTTTTTATAGAAGTCAATAATAATTTTACTTCATCTAAACTTAATACTTCAGGTAATTTTTTGCTTTTTCTAGGTCTGTCTAAATTATTTAAGTTTAGTTTGTTATTTGTGTTATATTTATAAAATAATTTAATTGCATTAATTAATTGATTTTGAAAAGTTGAAGAAAAGTTATTCTTGATTATATATTCATTATTAAAAGTTTCAATATCTTTTTTGGTTATATTTTGAATATTCCCTTGATGATTGAATCTAAAAAAAAGTTCAATCATTGAGATATAGGTTTTGATAGTGTTTGGGCTATACCTCATTTGAATTAACCACTTTTTAAAAGCACCAATTGAAGAATAAAATTTTCGTTCTAAAGGGGGTAATTGTTTACGTTTTCTTGATTTATTTACTAGTTGACTGTAATCAACTTTATAATTGTTTTTATTTAGGTAACTACAAAAACTATTTGCATTTTGTTTAGAAAAAGGCAAGTAAAATGTTTTATGTGTTTTACTCCATTTAACTAAAGGGTGTTTTTTGATGTACTGCTTAACAGTAAAGTCATAATCAAACTCAATTTTAATTTGATTGATTTTATGGTGTATAAAAAAAGATAATGTTATTTTTTTCATAGAGTATTTTTTTATTCAAAAGCTATAATAAAAATAGACTTTTTTTTATACATTTGGGATTATAATAGTAAACAATATCGTAAACGATTTTGTAAGTTTTAATTATAAAAAAGCGAGAAAATTGGCATTCCTTCGAACTCATAACCCGAAGGTCACTGGTTCGAGTCCAGTTCCCGCTACTAATTTAAAAGCTAATAATCTTTAAAATAGATTGTTAGCTTTTTTTCTTCCCGAAACTCTCCCGATTATTTGATTTAGCAATGTTTTCAATGGTGTGAAATGAGTTGTTTTTCATAAAGTTTCATAAAGAGTTTTAAATTTTTGTGACAAGATTATAAATAAATTGCTTTCTCTTTACTGTTCTAGTGTTTCAGCTTATAAGTTTTGTTGAATTAAATATATTTTATTGAGTAAAACTATGTAGTATAAATATTGTACTATACGTATTGTTTACAGCCGAAGAGAAAGAATAATTGCGAAAAAAATATCTGAAGGTTTGATTTAGATAGCCCTACCCGCCTAAATATAATCAATTTTTCTTTTTTAAGTGACGGGGGTATTCTATTATAGGGTATGTTGTTGACCTGTTTTTCTAGTTTATTTTATGTAAGTCTTGTATTATAATGGGAAGCCTTATCTTAATTCAGGTTTTCCGTAATTTTATTCCTAATCTTTATTTTAAACTTACACCTGCTTCTTGAAAAGGTAAAGAGCTTTAGTTAAATTGATTAATGTTTTTAATAAGTAATACAATAATGAGAGTTTTGAAAAATAGTATAATGTTTTGATGATGAGGTATTTTTTGTTATTTTCATTTTTTATTATGCTATGAGTGGAAAGATTACCAGCGATGCTTTCAAGCAAAAAAAAGGAGATTTAAGGCACTATGCGGAAGCAGTTGAAGTGTGTTTAAAAGCAAATGAGGATGATATCGTACATATTGAGAATTATGGAGATATATCTACACTTACTACTTCAATAGAGGTTAAAGACCTTCAGGACTCAATTACTTTGGGATCTTATCAAGTATGGAATACTTTAAAAAATTGGGTTGTTGATTTTCATGTGTTTAATCAATTTGATAAATTATTGTTGTTAACTACTTCACCTATTATTACTGATAATTCAATTCAAAAATGGAATAATCTAAAAAAGGAAGATAAGCTAACTGAATTAATTAATGCTTCCGAAAGAATAAAACAAAGAGTAAACGCATCAAAAGAAAAGTTAGAGTTATTTGGTAAGGTTTTAAAATTTACTGAAGATTATACGAAGTCTGACTTATTAGGTATTTTAGATAAATTTCATATATGTTTATCGAGGGTGTCTTCAAAAAAGAAATATGAAGAATTAGAAAAACTTGAAGTTTTTAAATTACACACTAAAGCTACAACAAGAACAATGATTGCTGGAGTAGTGGATTTTATATTTCGTAAAGGTTTAGAGGGAAGAAATAAGTGGCAAATTAGTGTGTCTGAACTGCATAGGGTTTTAATGCGTTTAGCATCTGGTTCAAAGAAAAAAATACCACAATTATTGAAGCAATATGAAAAAATATCCATAGAGGATTATGAAGAAACATTATTTGTTAATGAAATGAAAAAGATAGAAATGGATAGCGATGAAATAGAAGGGGCAATTGGAGATTATTGTAGAACACATGATTCTATAATAGATTTATTAGATGAAAATAGCTTATATAACGACGATATAGAGGAATACAGGAAAAGTAAGCTTTTCAGGTATCTGAACGGAAATAAAAAAATAGCTAATCTCGAATCTGGAAATAGAATAAAAAAATCGCAAAAAAACTTTCTCAATTGTTTGTATAAAATGGAATTGATTGACTTAGAGCTTATTGAGAATGAGCATTTTTTTCAAAGAGGAAATATTCACTCTATTGTTGATGAGGGATTGTTTAAATGGTTGTTAGATGAAAGTTAAAAGTATTAAAGATATTACAGAAAATCCTTTTTGGTTAAGCAGTGCGTTACCATATTTTTTTGAAGGATATGGAAAAGAAAAAATAGATATTAATATTATGTATTTAATACTACCATTTATTCTAACAAAAAGTATTAGAGATAGCATACTAATTACAGCGAATTCTTCTAGCTCTTTTGACTCTTTGTTTTATACTCCAGCTAGTAAATCCAAAAATAAAAAGAATAAGATGTTTGAAACATACAATGACTCGTTAATGAATAAAACATCGTTAGTTGTTATTGAAGAAAAGTATCATGGATATAAAGAGTTAATGAATAGGGTTTTAATATTAGCTTTTAAGGAGGGTTATTTCAGTCTTAAAAATGCTCATATCGTCCCTTTGAAGGTTTATGATTACTCAAAAGCTAAAGAAAAAGAAAATTTCCTTTTTGATTATTTTAAGTGTATGAGAAATCTAGGTATTGTTTTTGGAAAAGAGTCAACATCTAATTTATATAGAAAATGTCAAATAAGTAAAATATAATGAATTGTTATATTAAGGAAATACTCCTATTTGGAGAGGGAAATGAAAAGCGAATAGTGCCATTAAAGCAAGGGTTGAATGTTATAACAGGAGCTTCTCAAACAGGTAAAAGCGCGCTAATTGAAATAGTAGACTATTGCTTTTGTAGTAAATTTTCTTCTATTCCTAGAGGAAAAATAAATGATTGGACTGATTTATACTCTATTGTTTTGGAAAAGCAAGGTGAATATATGGTCATAGGGAGGAGGCGTTTTAGTTCTGGCGGGGATGTTAATATGTACTGTAGTGTTACAAGTGATTATTCAAAGATTCGAAATATAGAAATATCTTATTTTAATAATTCATCACCTCAAAAATTAACTTCTGTAAAAAAACAAATAGGACAGTTTTTTGGAATCACTGTAAAAAACACAAATGAGACTTTAAATACTAAGAAAGAAGGGCATACTGCTAGTATTAGGAATTTAACATCTTTTATGTTCCAGTATCAGAATTTAATAGCTAGTAAACATGCTTTGTTTAGTAGGTTTGATGACCCAATTAGAAAAAAAGATACTATTAGTCAATTGCCAGTTTTTTTAGGATGGGTAGATGATAAATATTATTCTTATGTTAGAGAGAGAGAACTATTATTAGTTAAACAAAATAGGCTTTTAAAATTAATTGAAAGAGAAGAGAAACAGATTGAGAAACAAACTAAAGAGTTAAATGCTCATTTTAAAAATTATTACTCAATTATTGGAAAGAGATTTACTGAAGCTTACTCTGTTGAAGAATTGCTAATATTAAGAAATCAATTACCTGATTATAATGAAAAAACTTTTGTTAGTGAAACTTTATCAAGTAGATATATTGAACGAAAGGAATATAGAGATAGGATAAAATCTAAACGGGATTTAATTCAAAAGAGAATAGCTAACATTGAACTATATGATAGTTATACTGCTAATTACCAAGTTAGCTTGCTTGAATTAAGTGATAAAGCTGATAAAGGAAAGAATATAAGAAACAATACTAAAAACAATTGCCCTGTATGTGGACAGGATAGTAGCGAAGTTATTATTGAAGAATTAAAAAAACTAAACGAAGCAAGGCAGGATTTGCAGGAAGAATTAAAGAAGACAAAAGACTTTAAAGAAGATTATAGTTCTGAACTTCAAAAATTAAATATAGAGAAAGATAGATACGATACTGAGTTGAGAAAAGTTAACTCACAAGTGAAGTATTTGGAAAGGCAGTTTAAGGACATTGAAGGCTTTAAATCTACAGGAGAAAGAGCAATCTATGCTAAGGCTAAGTTAGATTTAATTATTGATAATATAGCTAATTCATCACTGTTGACTAGTTATAAAGAAGAACTTAACGAGGTTAAAAAAGGTTTAAAAGATTTAACGGTTAGTTTAGGTGTTTTTGATATAGAGAGTAAATTAAATAATGCTCAAAAGATGTTAAATGATAGTATTGGGGATGTTTGCTCAAACCTAGACTTTGAAAAAAGGTTTTTACCAGTTAATCCTCAATTTGATATACGAGATTTTACATTTTCTATTTTTGATAATAAGAATAAGACAAGAATAAGATTGAGTGAATTGGGAAGTGGTTCGAATTGGTTAGCAACTCATATAGGAGTCTTTCTAAGCTTCTTAAAACTCTCTTCAGTTGAGGGAAAATCAAAAATACCAAGTGTGTTGTTTTTTGACCAGCCAAGTCAAATATATTTTCCAAATGAACCAGAAAAAAAAGATGAAAAAAAGAAAAATAAAGAGTTTGAAAAAGTAGAGAATATTTATAATGTAATACTAGATAAATTGAAAGAAATAAAAGAAGAGTCAGGTTATTCACCCCAAGTTATAATAACTGACCACGCTGATAATCTCAATTTAAAGAAAGGTTATCATTATGAAAGTTTTGTAGTTAAAAGATGGTGGGGTGATTCAAATGAGAAAGCCTTGATATAATAATTAAACATAAAAGTAAATTGACTTATTTAAGAAAAAACAATCTTTATATTTGTGGAGTCATTAACAGATGATAAAAAATATTTAGGAAAGCGTTAAGCTGTTGTACTGTAAAGAAATCGCCAATTTTAATACAGCAAGTATAACAAGATTTGATGCTCTCGTCCTTTTGGGCGTGAGTTAGTACTTGTTTGCTGTGGGTTTTGGCGAACCTCTTTACTACAAGGTTTGAAACCTCACGCTTCTTTATTTAGCTATAACAATATCTATTTTGGGGTTTAATAGATTATAAAATCTATTATTATGAAAAAAATATTTCATTTTGCTTTAGTGGTATTATTTACCAGTATGTTTATTAATTGCTCTAGCTCGTCTGAGGAAGAAGTTTATTCTATTGTTGGGACTTGGAGTTTTTCTCAAAGTATAGAGAATGGAATAGATGTTTTGAGCGATTGTGAAAGAAATGGCACGGTAACTTTTAATGAAGATAAAAGCTTTGAGGGTAAGTACTTTGCTTTAAATAACTCTAATTGTGTTTTAGATGATACTTTAACAGGGACATGGTCTAAATTAAATAATGGAGAATACACATTAGTTAGTAAACAAGTAACAATTAGTTTTTCTGGTGAAAATACACTCATTGTAAGAGAAAATGGAAAAGAAGATTATGAAGTTTGGGTAAGATGATAATGCTTAATTAATGTAATATGCCTCGTATTTATTATACTAAAAAAGAGTTTTTAAGAAATAAGAAAGAAGTTTTAACAGAATCAGAATATCTCTTTTTAAGAGATAATTATAATCGTTTTACTCAAAGAGAAAAAGAGATAAATAAAAATGAATTAAAAGAGTTATTAAAAAGAGATTATAGTTTTAGGGGGTTGATAAAGTTTTTTTTGGCTTGGTGTGTAGGGTTGTTAATTTTAAGTTTAATTGACTCATTTTTTATATTGCCGAGAGACATAACAGAGTTTTATTTAGCAGGGATATTTATTGCAATAGTATGGTTGTTTGCTCGAATAGGGGGAAGGTTATTTACATCGGATAGTTACCACTCTTATTATAGGGACTTTATTAAGTTTTATTATAAACATAGATTAATAATTGAGGAGACTAATAATTACTTAGAATATAAAGAAAAAGCTATTGCAAAAAGCAAATCTTTTTTTAGTTGAGATAATTAATTAGAGAACAGACTAACTTCTTGTTAGTCTGTTTTATAAAATATTCAGTAGGAAAGGAATTAGAAATAAAGCTTTGTTTTTTGAGATTAAGATGTTAATTTCCATAGCTTTTTCTTTAACGTGTTTATAGTGTTTTTCGATGGTCTTTTTATTCATTCCAGTTTCCTTTGTTAATTTTTTTTGAGTGATTTTTCCTAAAAATTTATAATCCCAATTTTCAACAAGCTCTTTTAGTTTTTCTATTGTTTTTTTCGTTCTGTTTGCGCCTGTAATCTTGTTTGTAATAGCTCTTTTTTCTTTTGGTGTTAAATTACTCTTAGGATTAAAAACAACCCTTCTAGGAGTGTTTAAAAGAGGTTGTAGAATATCAGTTTTTTCAATTTTCCATACTATTTTGTCAACTTCATAGTCTGGTAATGGTTCTTCGCATCTACTAAGGTTGATATTGTGTATAAATTGCCTAAAACTTTCAAATTCCATTTCAACATTTAAAGCTCTTAGCTGATATGTTAATGTTGATAGGACTTCATTTCTTTCTCCTATTTTAATAATTGGAGGAATCCACGCTTTAGCAGTCATTCCTTTTTCATCAGGAAATACAATATAGTCTTCTCCGTTAAAATCAATTTCTTCAAGATTATCATATTTAACTTCATATTTTCCCCCCATTTCAGTAGTAACCTTCTTTTCTTTTTTTAAGTATGTTACTGTATTGGGGGTGTTTTTAAATTCTTTCTCAACTTCCCATGTAGTAGAGTTGTTGTTAACATATATGTTAGGGTCGTAGCTTAATACTGTATATTGAGTAGCTTTACTAGCTCTTATATCACTTTTAATACCTAGTTTTTTTGATATATCTTTATAGGTGTCTTTAAAATTGCTTATAGATAAACCATTAACCTTTACTAAAACACCTCTTCCTTTTCCAGATAGTGAATGCCAGATAGCAAATATTAAAGGATTTGATAAATCAATGTTAGTTTCATTATCAACGTCGATATATATAACCCCTGTTGCTTTATCAATATTTTTGTTTGATTTTCTATTTGTAAAAGAAAAATTAAGAGTGTAACAAGGTAAACTAGCTTTAACTTTATTATATTCTTCCTCTCTGTCATGAACTTTTAGCTCACGGGCTTTTAATATTTTACTCTTGGTATAGCTATCGGGAGATTTTATTCTATCAATAAATTCATAAATATCTATTTGTTCAATAGGAGTAGGTGACTTGATGTTTTTAAATAAACTAGGCATTTAAAATACCTCCTTCCTTTCTTAAATAGTTTGTTAATTGACTTTTTAGGTATAGGTTTTTTCGACCCGATTTAACAGGAGAAAGCTTATTTTGCTTAACTAACCTCCACAGCGTTGTTGAAGAGCATTTTAAAAATTCACAAGCTTCTTTCTGTGTTAAATATTCTTCTTCATTACAATTTTGTTCTTTAGGTTTTTGAATTACTAAAAGCTTAACTACTTCTTCTTTGGTTTTTTCGACAATTTGTTTAATCAGTTCCTCAGAACTAATTCCTGTAAAAATTATATCACTCATATTTTATAGTTTATTTGTTAATATGAGCGCAATTTAAGTAGGCTTTTTAGGGAGAGGAAATAAGGGGAATCTCTTTGTTTTTAGGCTGTTGTAAAAGCTGGGAAAGAAAAAAATAAAGGGGAATAAAAGGGGAACTTTTTTTATGAAAAGGGGAATAAAGGGTTATTCAAATAAAAAATCATATTTAAATATTGAGCTTAAAGGTCTAGCTTTATATTTACTTTCTCTTCTCAAAGTATCCAAATCTGTATGATATCTTTCTTCAAAAAACAGAAAACCTCTTGTTATGTCAATGGTTTTTCGCATTACTGGGTGTTTTCGATTTCTTAAAACTCTTACAAAATCAACTAATTCTGTTTTCTTTCCAATCCAAGAAAAAGTTGAATCTGGATTCAATATTAAATACTTGTTGTCAATTAGTTTTTGTTCAAGTTCTTTTAACTCGTTTATATTATCATCGAAAATATGTTTGCTAAGGTTCTTATATAGAGGGTTTCCTTCATTTTCTTTCTTAGATATTTTAATATAGTCTGAATACTTATCTTCAAAAGATATTAAACAAGATGTAAAACTTTCTAAATAAATGTCAGCCACAACTTGCTGGATTTTATTAAGTTTTAATTTTTTTACCTGAGTGATTGCATTCTTAATTTGATTATGTTCATGATTGAGCAATTCTTTAAGTTGAAATTCAGTTTTAGAATTTAAAGCAGCTTCTTGAATATTTGTTAAATAGTATTCGTCCATTTCTTCAATAACTGTTTTTATATCTTTTTTTAAGTCTGTTAAATTGAGGTTTTTTTCAAGCTTGTCAAAATCAAACTCTTTGCTAATTATTTTTTTATTTTTTGGATAGCTATATTGAGAGAAAACTTCAGGTTCTCCATTTATATATCCCTCTATATATTTGTATTTCCAGCATTTAAAAATAGTTTCTTCAGTTAAGGGTAGAATAGGCACACCAAAATTATGTTCTTTATCTTTTAGTTCAATAAGAAAAACTTTGTTTATATCCTCGATAGAGCTTATTAAATAACTCTTTTTTATGTTTTCAATGCTCAATTTATGATACTATTTTAAGGTTCTTGCTTTCTTCTTGCTTCCAGTGTTCTTTAACAATTTCGATATATTCTTGTCTAGATATTTTTACGTAATCTAATAATTGTTTTTCTGACGTATGAGTAGTGATAGCCATTATTGCTTGATTTGGTATTTTTCCATAATGATTGGTAACAAATGACCTTCTACAAATATGACTACTGACAAGTTCATTCTTTGGGTAAATACCCCTAATATTTCTATTCTTATCTTTGTCTCTTTTGTCTCCTATTATTTTTTCTCTTATTCCTGCATCAAAGCATATTTCTTTAATTACTTTGTTGAATTTTACTTCTAATGCAGTTGGAGTTAAGGCAAATTTAGGTAGCTCCCCTTTTCTTTTGTCTAATATTTTTCTTACTTGTGGGTGAATTGGAATTCTTGCTGGTGCAGAAGTCTTTTTAGTGCTGCTAATAAGTATTGTATCTTGTTGGATTTGTAATCTGTCTAATTCTCTAAAGTCACTAATTCTTAGACCAGTCCATAAACCAATAATGAATAAGTCTCTGAATTTATCTCTTTCAGGGTCTGAAATCTCCAAATCATAAATAAGTTGTATTTCCTCAGTGCTTAAATAAGGGTCTAGAGGTTTACTTCTTCTATAAGTAAAGCGTCTGCTTTTGAATTCAGGGTTTATATTATAACTTCTTACTTCAGCTTCTCTACAAAAGGTCTTTATCTGACTTATATATTTTTCTATAGTGCTGTTACCGTATTCTTTCTTTACAAGAAAGGAGATAAACTTACCGTGAAAATCTAAACCTATATCAGAGTGTTTAAGTTTAGTTTTATGTTTTTCTTCAAACTCTTGAAGTCTTTTTAATGTTGTGTTGTATTTTTTTATTGTTTTATCATTGATAATTTTACCAGAACTAATGTTGACTCTAGATTTTGACTCTTCTATCCAGTTTTTTATAAAAGGAACAAAGTATATTTCAAAATCGTTTCCATTTTTCGGACGCTTATTAAATCTATTTATAACGTTTTGTAACCAATGTTTATCAATCGTTTCTCCCTGAGTATAACTTCTGTTGTGTTCAGAAAGTATTTGATTTTTTAGTTCTTCAAAGTGTTTTATTATTTCTTCTTTGTTTGGTATGTTTTCAGCTAAAGTTTTGAACCTTTGTAGTTTATTGTTCCAATGGTTAGGGTTGATTAATAGACCTGTTTTTAGAGTTAAATCAAACTCTTTGCTATGATAAAACCTAACATAAAAGTGCGAGGGAATCTTTCTACCTTTAACTATAAATTTTATTGATGCCATGAAGCAAATATATTTATTTTCCCGAAATATTCCCGAAAAAAGAGGGGTTTATTTAAATTTCATAGAGCGTCTAGAAATAAATAATTTCTATATCCTTTGATTTTACTGAGTTTTTTGATGTTTTTGAAAGTAGTTGAAATTTTATGAAAAAATAAAACGTAGTCCAGTTCCCGCTACTAAGCAAAGGCTTTCAATTTAATTGAAAGCCTTTTGTTTTTTTATTAGTGTAGATTACTTTTTTTCTATATAAAAATAAGATCTTCTATTTTGTTGATGTTCTTGTTCGGTACACTTATTTTGATTTAGATCATTACAGTTGTTTAATAACTGTTCTTCTCCGTAACCAATAGCACTTTTAATCCTTTTTGATGAAATACCTCTTGATAGAATGTAGTCTTTAGTAGATTTAGCTCTTTTATTAGAAAGTAGTTTGTTATGTGCTTTTGAGCCTCTGCTGTCGGTATGAGATTCGATTCTTATGTTAATATTAGGATTGTCTTTCAAAACAGAAATGATATACTCTAACTCGTATTCGGCGTCTTCACGAATATTATATAGGTCAAAATCAAAGTAAATAGGATTTATAATGATTTGATCATCTACTATTAAAGATTCAAGTTGGATGTTCTCAGTAATTAACCTTTTGTTAATGTCAAGTGTTTTTGTGTTTTTTTGAGAGTTTCGATAATCTTTTTTTGAAGCGATGACTACAAAGCTCTTTTCGCAATCTATTTTTTCAAATAAATAACTACCATCTTTATTGGTTGTTTTAGTAAAAATAGGCTCTCCTTGTTTGTTTATAAGCTGAACGGTAGCATTGGGAATAGGATTGCCTGTTTTTGAGTCAGATATAACCCCTTTAATATTTTCTTTACAATCGTATATTCTAAAACTATAAATATCATCATCTCCCTTACCTTCTTTCCTGTTAGAAGAAAAGTAACCTTGAGTATGTTTGTCGTTAATAATAAAAGCAAAATCATCAAAAGAACTATTTACAGGGCTTCCTAAATTTACTGGTTTTGTATAAGAGTTACTCGTGATTTTTGCCTCAAAAATATCTAAACCTCCTAAGCCAATATGCCCATCAGAAGAAAAATACAAAACATTATCATTCCCTATAAAAGGAAACATTTCTTTGCTTTCTGTATTAATAGTCTTACCCAGGTTTTCTGGTTTTCCATAGGTGTTGTTTTCTAAAATTGCTATTTTATAAATATCGGTATCTCCGTAGCCATTTGGCATATCAGAAACAAAATAAAGTGTTTTTTCGTCAGGGCTAAGAGCAGGGTGTCCGCAAGAAAAACTATTACTATTAAAAGGCAGTTTTTTTATATCTCCCCAAAAGTTTCCTTTTTTAGAAGCTTTATAAATTTTAAGATGAGAAATATTATTTTCATCCCCTATTAATCGCTTACCGTCAAAGTTATCTCTGGTGAAATAAGCTGTTTTTCCATCTTTAGAAATAACAATGTTTGATTCGTGATATTTAGAGCTCAACCCTTCAAGAATGACAGGTTTACCTACATCTAAAATTGAATCGTTACTTTGTTTTGCTTTATAAATGTTTAAATATGGTTGCTTATTCCATCGATAGAGTTTTTTGTCTTTTTCTGTTTTGGGTTGGGTAGAAGAAAAGTATAAATGATTATCATAAATGTACCCACCAAAGTCTGAATAAGAAGTGTTGCTAGATAGGTTATGGATGTTTATATAGGTCTTTTCTCGATTAGAGTATTCAACAAAATAATTAGCATTTTCTTCTAACGCTTTCACACGACTATCGTTTTTATTTAATTTTAATAGCCACTTGTCAGATTCTTTTATTTTACCATTAGTTTTTAAGACCTGTGCATATCTAAATATATGTTTGGGTTTAGCAGAGTTTTCATATAATTTCATTAACTCTTGATAATTTTTCTCAGCTAGAATATATTTAAAATTGAAATAATAAGAATCTCCCAACCTACTTAATACAGTATAAGAGTTATCTCCTTTATCGTGAATAGTTTGATATAATTCAGCAGATTTTTTATAAGAAAATTCTTCAAAATACCTATTAGCAGCATACTTTCGCTGGCCACTAATGGTAGTTGGTATGAATACTATTATAAGTAAAAAATGTATTGCTTTTTTCATCTCATTTATCATTTAAAAGAACCTAGGGGATTTTATTGCTGGTTCTTTGAATATTTCCCACTTTATCATTAGTTCATAGGTTCCAGAGTTGTAGTTACTATAATTAGAGGTGGTAAGGTCATAGGCCAATCCTATATGTAAATTTCTAGAAGCTTGAAGCCCTATTAAAGCACTAATAGAATCGTCCCATCTCCAAGCTATACCTGCTGTAAATTTTTCATTGAAAAGAAAGTTAGCAGATACATCTAATGATAAAGGTGCTCCACTTACAATTTTTGTTAGAAATGCGGGTTTAAACTTAATGCTTTCATTTAGGTTAAATACATAGCCACCAATTAGAAATAAGTGCATTCGTTCTTTTGCAATATCACCTCCATTATTAGAATCATCGTAATGATCTGTGCTAATAAAGTTTGGAATAGCGGCTCCTAAATACCAATTAGAAGTATAGTAATAAATACCTGCTCCAATAGTTGGTAAAAATTTATTAATGTTTCCAGTTAAACTCTTGTCATCTCTGTCTTTAACAAGGCCTTTATTCCAGTCAACATTTAAATATCTTCCACCAAGTTTTAACCCCAAAGCCAAATTACCTTCATCACTAGTACGAACCGTATAAGAAGCATTAACGTCTAGGAAAATTTCATTGGCAGGACCTATTCTATCGTTAGTAAGATTGATACCTAATCCAACTCCGCTAAAGCCTAGAGGAGTATCGAAACTTAGCGTTTGAGTGTCAGGAGCTCCTTCAATACCAACCCATTGAGTTCTGGCAAGAGCATTTATTATAGTGTGGCCACTAGACCCAGCATATGCAGGGTTTACACTCATAGTGTTATACATGTATTGGGTATATTGAGGATCTTGTTGAGCATTTACATTTATTAATATTTGTATTAAGAATATTAATGTGTATAAGTGTTTTAATTTCATATTATTTTTTTTATCTATTAATGTATAACCAGCCTACTTTTGGTTTTGATCCATCACCTAAATCGATAACATAGAAATAGGTGCCTGAAGGTAATTTCTCATCAACATTAATTGTTGTTCTTCCATTAGAAGTTCCGTTAAAAACAACGTCTTTATTGTTATAGCCAGAAGCTTTGTATACAGTGTTACCCCATCTATTAAAAATCTCAACAGTATTATTACTATATTCGGGTCTGTCTATACAAGAGATGAAGAAAATATCATTATCACCATCACTACCAGGAGTCATGATATTATAGGGAGTACCACATGGTTTTGTATTAGGGTCTAGATAGTCAGGAATACCATTATCATCGGTGTCAAGAGCATCGTTAATTGTTGGGTCAGGATTACCAGGATTTTCATCTGAAGTGATAATACCATCGTTGTCATCATCAATATCTTGAAAGTCAGGAATACCATCTCCATCATTATCAGGAATATCTACAGGAGTACCTCCATTATCTGTATCATAAGTATCATCCAAACCATCTCCATCTGAGTCATTACCAGAAGGAAGACTATCAGGTATTCCATCACTATTATCATCATTTCCTTCAACAACATCTGGGACTCCATCATTATCACTATCAGTATCAAGGCTATCAGGAATTCCGTCTTCATCAGTATCTATGTTACCATCTCCTTCATCGGTATCTAAAATTCCATCATTATCATCATCAATATCGGTAATATCAGGAACTCCATCATTATCAGAGTCTAGTAAACTGTATAAATGAGTATCAGTGGCAGAAGCGGTATTTCCAGCAGTATCAGTCGTAGTAACACTAGCGTCTACTGTTGTATCTGGGTCTGCTGCTAAGTCTGAGCCTGGGACATCAATGCTGTAGTTTCCACTAGCGTTTACCGTTCCTGTGTAGGTGTTTCCGTTGATTACCAAGGTTACAGTATCATCCGTATTAAAATCACCAGTTACAGTTCCGGTCACAGGGATATTAGTTCCTGCTTCTGTTACGTCAATGATATTGTCTTGAGTGATGTCATCTATAACGATAGAAAGGGTAGGAGCTGTGGTGTTCACATTGTACATATGAGTATCGGTAGCAGAAGCGGTATTTCCAGCAGTATCAGTCGTAGTAACACTTGCTTCTACAGTGGTGTCAGGGTCGGCTGCTAAGTCTGAACCTGTGACATCGATGCTGTAGTTTCCACTAGCGTCTACCGTTCCTGTGTAGGTGTTTCCGTTGATTACCAAGGTTACAGTATCACCCGTATTAAAATCACCAGTTACAGTTCCGGTCACAGGGATATTAGTTCCTGCTTCTGTTGCGTCAATGATATTGTCTTGAGTGATGTCATCTATAACGATAGAAAGGGTAGGAGCTGTGGTGTCCACATTGTACATATGAGTATCGGTAGCTGAAGCGATATTTCCAGCAGTATCAGTCGTAGTAACACTTACTTCTACAGTGGTGTCTGGGTCGGCTGCTAAGTCTGAACCTGGAACATCAATGCTGTAGTTTCCACTAGCATCTACAGTACCTGTGTAGGTGTTTCCGTTGATTGTTAAGGTTACCGTGTCTCCTGTATTGAAATCACCACCTACCGTTCCGGTTACTGGAATGGTTGTTCCTGCTTCTGAGGCATTGACAATGTTGTCTGCCGTAATGTTGTCTACACTAATGGTAGGTACTGGAGCCGTCGTGTCTAGATTATAAACATGATTCGTGTTGGCAGAGCAAGTTGCATATGACAGGAAACTTGCTTCTACAGTGGTGTTTGGGTCAGCTGCTAATTCTGATCCTGGGACATCAATGCTGTAGTTTCCACTAGCACCTACTGTACTTATATAGGTGTTTCCGTTGATTGTTAAAGTTACGGTGTCTCCTGTATTGAAGTCACCGCCTACGGTTCCGGTTACTGGAATAGTGCCTCCTGCTTCTGAGGCATTGACAATGTTGTCTGCCGTAATATCATTTATAGTTAAGTTAACTAGCCCTCCTACGGTAATGGTTGCCGTAGCCGAAGTAGCTTCCGCACAGGCCCCACTTTGTACGACCGCACGGTATTGCGTGGTAGCAGTAAGGTTGGTAGCCGTTAAAGTAGTAGTGGTATTGGCGATATCGGTATCGGTGGTAAAGTTATCGGTAGAACTCTCCCA
>NZ_JAKVUA010000030.1:0-17574 GCF_033978845.1 Tenacibaculum sp. 1B UA | reverse complement strand
AGTGAGTACACTCTGTAGTTTTCTTGTGCGTATTTTTCGGCTAAGGCTTTACCGATTCCTTTACTTCCTCCGGTGATAATGATAATATTCATAGAGTAAAAATAAGGAAATATAAGTAAACGTCATAGCGAGGAGGTTTAAAGAACCTCTAGAGATTCCAAATGTATTAAACCATACTTGGAGTATGGATTTTGAATATAACGTTTTTCGTTTTTTAAACAAAGTTCAAGAATTTTAAAAAATCAATTATAAATATGTTTATCAGTCATTTATAAATTAAAAACATAAATGATGAAAAATTTTATTTTCTTTGACAAAGAAAAAGTACCTACAAAAGTACCTGTAATTTCAATTAAAAAAATGTTTTCTGAACCTAAGCTTTATATCCCAAAGATTGAAGGAACTAATAAACCTAATATAAATAAGCCGTGGTATATATGGTATTATTATAGAAATCCATTCACAGGGGCTATGGATAAAGTAATTGAAAAAAGAGGTTTGAATAGAGTTAAAACCATAACAGAAAGAAAAAGAATAGGTAATGCATTAAAAAAAGCAAGACTCCGTTTACTTCAAGAAGGTTATAGCCCTTTTGAAGAAAAACAGGAAGAAATTTTGGACAAGAAAAACTATACAATATCAGAAGCTTTAAAGGTAGCTTTGAATGAAAAAAATAAAGTTTGGTCTGAAAAAACAAAACATGGGAACTCTAGCATGTATAACATTTTTGTTAAATGGATAACAGAAAAAAAGCTTGCCAATAAAGATATAGACCAACTTACTAAAAGACATATTATAATATTTTTAAACCACATCTCAGACACTTCATCTAATACAACTAGAAATAACTTTAAAAGGCTTATTTCTTCTTTAATGTCTCAATTAGTGGCTGACGATATTCTAAGCTATAATTTTGTTAAAGATATTCCATCACTAAAAGCTAAGCCTGAAAAAAATCAACCCTTCACAATACAACAGTTAGAAGCAATAAAGGATTACCTTGTGAAAAATGATAAATACCTTTATCAATACATGAAATTTGTCATTTATGCTCTAATGCGACCAGTTGAAATTTGTAGATTGAAAATAAAAGATATTGATTTACAGAACAACACTATATTATTTGCGGAGACAAAAACAGAAAGGGCTAATATTCTGATAATTGAACCTTTGAAAGAGGTTTTTCAAAAAATGAATTTAGAAAACTATCATGCTGATGATTTTCTATTTACCAAAAAAGAAATCCCAGGGAAATGGGATGTAAAAAAAGAGTCTTCTAAAAATGAGTTTTTTAGTAGACGCTTCAAGAAGTTAAAAGATGATATAGGAAAAGAGATTAACCTAAATGACAACCATAGTATCTATTCAGCAAGACACACAGCAGCAAAAATACTCTTTACTTCTTTTAAGAAACAGGGATTAACTGACTTGCAGGCAAAACATAGGTTAATGACTATAACAAGACATAAGTCATTAAGTGGATTAGATAATTATTTAAGAGATATTGGAGCTTCTTTACCTGACGATTATACAGAAAATTACACTATTAAGTTTTAATAAAGCATATTTTATCATAAAAAAATAAACATCATGTTTTAATTTATCTTTTTTTATATATTTGCGATAAGTTTTTGAGAATTAATTGCTATCTGAGAAATTGCTATCTGAGAAATTGCTATCTGAGAAATTGCTATCTGAGAAATTGCTATCTGAGAAATTGCTATCTGATGAAATTGATTTTCAAATATAATCTTGTTAAAAATAATTTAACTCTATTAATTAAGGAGTTTAAGACATTAGCATATTATGGAGAAAATACTTTTTATAATAATAAAATTATTTAAAGAGTTTGGCTATTCTATCGAAGAAAAGAAAATAAAACTACAATTATTTAGTGATCCCGACGAAGGAATACTACCAATAACAAACACATTAAATTTTTTTAAAATTAAGAATGTAGCTGCTAAAGCCCCAAAAAATTCTCTTGATCAACTTCCTGACTGTTTCTTAGCTCAACTTGGTAATGATAAAAAGTCTGATTGGGCTTTAGTTTCAAAAAAAAACAATAATAAGGTAGAATTAACAGTTGATAAAAAAACATCCTTTGTTGTTCATAAAGATGAGTTTATTAGTAACTGGACTGGACTTATAATAGCTATTGAAAAAAAGAATAAAAAAGAAAGCATTCTAAATCAGGTAACTAAAAATTATTTGGTAGCAACCTCACTTGTTTTTTTATCTGCTTTGTTTTTAGTTATTGAAACTAACTCATTTATTAAAACTTCATATTTTGCATTATGCCTAGTGGGATTAGTATTAAGCATTTTAATATTAATAGAAAAAAACAAAAGTTCTTTGACTAATTCAAAGTTTTGTTCATTCTCTAATAATACTGACTGTACTTCTGTTTTAAACTCAGAAAAAGGAAAGATTTTGAGTGTTTTTGACTTAAGTGACCTATCAGTTATATACTTCTCCTTTTTAACATTAGCTTTTATGTCTTTTCATGATAGCTTTTTATTCTATGTAATTTCTTATGTATCTATTCCTATTGTCATATACTCATTATATCAGCAGTTTTTTAACATAAAAAAGTGGTGTCCTCTTTGTTTGGCTGTTTCTCTCGTTTTAGTTGCCCAATTTTTTACTCTACTTTTTATTAAAAATGAACTTATATATAATCTTTCCGCTGTTATTTATATGACATTTTTAATAACAACAATAAGTTCTTTATGGTATTATTTTAAAACTTTAATGGAAGCTTCTCTTGAAAATGAATTTTTAACTATTGAGAATACAACTTTTAGAAAAAATTATAAATTATTTTTTTCTTATTTCAAATCAATTAATCCCATCAATAAATATGATTTTCCAACTATAAGATTAGGCTCTACAAACCCAACAATTATAATAACTGGTATTACTAACCCTCTTTGTGAAAGCTGTTTTGAGGCACATGATGTATATAAAAGAATATTAAACAAATTTTCAAAAGATGTTTCTATTGATCTTGTTTTTTTTGTTCCTTATCAAAATAGACAAGACCCTAGGACTAAAATTTCTGAAAGGCTTTTACAGTTATATATTGAAAAAAATAATGATTTTAATGAAAGTTTTAATCATTGGTATGAAAGAATAAAAATAGAGAAATGGACTAATAAATGGGGAGAATGTACAAATTCAAATTATAATAAACTTTTAGAGAAACAAGTAGATTGGTGTAGGTCTAATAATTTAGAGAAAACTCCTTCAATTTTAATTAATGGAAAAAAATTTCCTGAATTCTATAGAATTTCTGATTTGGAACTTTTTATAGAAGTTATGGTCAATAAATAAAATCACACATGAGTAGACATAGTCTTTGAGTGTCTTAAAAAGTTCAAAGAATTATTAACTTAAAAATAAAAAAAAATGTTAGAGAACATTTTAAATTTAGAAGGATTAACTGTTTTGGAAAAAAAACAACAAGAATCAGTTAATGGAGGTGGCACATGTGCTTCTATTATGAGAAAATATGAAGCTGATGGAACTTATGTAGAAATTGTGGAAAGAAATTTAACACGAGACGAAGCCTTCAACTCTGCAACCTACGCTGGTGAAAATTGGGCTGGTGGAAGTTGGTGCTGTTCAAGTTGTGGTTCAGCTTCTTGGCTATAATTTTTTGAGTGCTTCTTTTTTAAAGAAGCACTTCTTTAAGATTTAATAAGTCTTCAAAAGCATTGCCTTAATTATTATTTTTATGAAATTCAAACTATATATCCTAGCTTTTTTACCTTTTCTATTCAACTGTTCAAAAGCAAAAAAACAAGTAACAGAAAGTTTTAATAAAGAAAAGAAAATTGTCATCTTAATTAATGGATTACCAAAACTAAACGACACGTTAAAAATTAGTAAGACAAAATTTTTAACGATTAAAGAACCTTTTTTAAGTTATAAATCAAAAAATAATTTTGTGAAAAGAGAATTAAATATTGAGGAAAAATCTAAATTTAGTATAGATGAAGATGAAATTTTCCTTAAAATTAGATACAACTTTAATAAGTTCGAGACTTATAATTTATTAAGAGGGGACTCTTTACTAATTAATTATAAAGAAGGTATTCCAAAACTTAAAGTGCTAAATAAAAACAGAACGATTAAAGAATATGACTATAATATTTATAGTTTTTTTGATAAGTATAAAACTCCTTTAAATTTTCATGACTACCTGAAAAAAAACAAAAAACATAGAACTCCTAATGAAGAAAAAGTTTATAAAGAGCAAATGCAAGAAAACTTAATTCAAAAAGTTAAAGGAATTGATTCTTTATATAAAAAAGACAAACTATCTGAAAGAACCCATGAATACTATAGTAAAAGTCTTTTTTACAACTTAGAAAGTAAAAATATAGATAGTATAATAAAAAGCTCTAATGATTTACATATTGATACTTATACAGGAATGCTTTTGAAGCAAACAATGGGTAAGTTAGACAAAAAGGTTGTAAAAACAGCTAATGGGTTCTCTATTAACTCGATAGCCGCATTTGATTATGTTTTTCAATCTAGTATATATGATTCTGAAGAGAAGGATTTTTTGCTATCGCATTTTTTAAAAGGTGTTGCCAAGGATTTTTCTATAAAAGACTTTGAAACTAGATATAAAAAGTTTGTTTCTGTATCTAAAAACAAAGAGTTAATAGAAGAGATTGGTAATGAATATCTTGTAGATTACCTGAAACTTAAAGATGAAGTTAATAACGTTATATTAATTGATTCTGAAAAAAAGAAAACAAGTCTTAACACTATATTGAAAGAAAATTTAGGGAAGGTTATTTATATTGACTTTTGGGCTAGTTGGTGTAAACCTTGTAGAGACGCCATGCCTAATTCAAAAAAGAAAATAATTGAATTTAAAGATAAAGATATTGTTTTTATATACATATCAATAGATCGAAACATTAATGACTGGAAAAATGCAGTAGCTGAAGAGAATTTACATTTTTATGACAAAAGTTATTTAACAGTAAATTACCCTAATGCCAATTTTTTCAAAGAACTAAAACTAAGTAGTATACCAAGATATATAGTGTTTGATAAGAAAGGCAAAATAGTTCATAAAAATGCTTTAAGCCCTAAGGATCCTAAGTTTGATTCTCAAATAAATTCATATATAGAAGAATAATATCATGTGTGTAGACATATCTCTTGAGTGTCTTTAAAAAATTCAAGCTTTTTTAATTTAATAATAATAAAATTATGTTAGAGAACATTTTAAATTTAGAAGGATTAACTGTTTTAGAAAAAAAACAACAAGAATCAGTTAATGGAGGTGGTACATGTGGTTACACAACAACATTTATTACTTACGATTATGATGGTAATGCTTACGAAACAACTGTTACTGATTATGGTGTTAGTAAAGCTGATGCCAAAAAAGCTGTTAGTGCAGGAGGACGTTGGTGCTGTGAAAGTTGCGGTTCAGCATCTTGGCTATAGTAAACAAATGTAGAGAGAGGTTTTCTCTCTCTACATATTAAAAATACTATTTTGAATTAATGATTTCTAAATTCCCTTTCTATAAACAAAAAGAAATAAAAGATTGTGGCCCTACTTGCCTAAAAATAATATCTAAACACTATGGTAAAACAATCCCAACCAAAGAAATAAGAAGTTTAAGTGAGACGACAAGGTCAGGTAGCTCTCTTCTTGGACTTAGTGATGCTTCAGAGAAAATTGGACTAAGAAGTATAGGTGTAAAGCTCTCTTTAAAAGCTCTTCATAGTGTACCTCTTCCTTGTATTTTACATTGGAATAAAAATCATTATTCTGTATTATATAAAATTAAAAAGAATACATTTTATATATCTGATCCAGCACACGGATTATTAAAGTATAATCGAGAAGAGTTTTTAAGAAACTGGATAGGAAATAATGCTAAGAAGGAGACTCAAGAAGGCATAGCTCTTCTTTTAGAACCAACCCCCAAATTTTATAATTCAAACTTTAACAGTAATCAAGGTAATAATTTTGGTTTTAATTTTTTATCAAAATATATTCTGAAGTATAAAAACTATATTTGGCAACTTATAATTGGTTTAATTGCTGCTAGTTGTCTTCAACTTATCTTTCCTTTTTTAACTCAAAATGTTGTTGATATAGGAATTAAAAATCAAGACTTACACTTTATTTATTTAGTACTAGTAGCCCAATTAACTCTTTTTATAGGTAAGACAGCTATAGAAATAGTACGTAGTTGGATTTTATTGCACTTGAGCACAAGAATAAATATATCTCTTGTTTCTGATTTTTTTATAAAACTAATGAGTTTGCCTATATCTTATTTTGACACTCGTATGACAGGAGACATTTTACAACGTATAAATGACCATAAACGAATTGAAACGATTATGACTACATCTTCTTTAAACGTATTGTTTTCAATGGTTAACTTGGTGGTTTTTAGCCTTGTTTTAGTGTATTATAATTTACAAATTTTTGTGATATTTTTAATTGGAAGTTTCTTTTATTTTTTATGGATTGCTATTTTTTTAAAGAAAAGGAAGGATTTAGATTATAAACGTTTTTCCGAAGTAAGTGAAGAGCAATCAAAGGTAATCGAGCTTATTAATGGAATGCAAGAAATAAAGCTTCATAATGCTGAAAAGAAAAAACGTTGGGGATGGGAGTTTGTTCAAGCACGATTATTTAAAGTTTCAATTGAAGGCTTGGTTTTAGAGCAGTATCAAAGTGTTGGTTCAGGGTTTATAAATGAGTTAAAAAATATTTTAATTACTGTTTTATCAGCTAAGCTAGTAATTGATGGAGAGATAACATTAGGAATGATGCTAGCCATTAGCTACATTGTAGGACAACTTAATTCACCTATTGCGCAATTAATAAATTTTGTAAGAGAAGTACAGGATGCTAAAATTTCTTTAGATAGACTTTCTGAAATTCATAATAAAGAAGATGAAGAACCTGTGGATACTGAAAAAATAAAAGATATTAATGTGAATGATGATTTTCAGATTTCTGATTTATCTTTTCGATATATAGGTTCTGAGCAAATAGTACTCAAAGACTTAAACCTTCATATTCCTGCAAATAAAGTTACTGCTATCGTAGGGGTTAGCGGAAGCGGTAAGACTACCTTAATGAAGTTACTACTAAAGTTTTATGACCCCAATAATGGAATTATAAAGTTAGGCAACTATGATTTAAAAAATATATCTCAAAAAAAATGGAGAGATGAGTGTGGTGTAGTAATGCAAGAGGGATATATTTTCAATGACACTATTGCTAATAATATTGCTGTTGGTGATGATTATATTGACAAGAAAAAACTAGCTCACGCAGTTGATGTCGCTAACATTAAAGAGTATATAGAAAATTTACCCCTTTCATATAATACCAAGATAGGAATGGAAGGTGTAGGGTTAAGTACAGGGCAAAAACAACGTTTATTTATTGCTCGAGCTGTTTATAAAAACCCTAGCTTTTTATTTTTTGATGAAGCAACTTCTGCTTTGGATGCCAACAATGAAAAAGTCATCATGGAAAAACTTAATACTTTTTTTGAAAATAAAACAGCAGTAGTTATTGCACATAGGTTAAGTACTGTAAAAAATGCACATCAAATAGTTGTCTTGGATAAAGGAAAAATTGTAGAAGTTGGAAATCATGATAGTTTAATTCAAGAAAAAGGGAATTACTATCATTTGGTAAAAAATCAATTAGAATTAGGAAAATAAAATGCCAGAAAATAATCATTTAGATAATATAGAATTACGAAGCGAAGAAGTACAAGAAATACTAACTAAAGTACCTCATTGGATGATTCGTTGGGGGAATTCTTTATTTTTAGTCTTAATTTTAATGCTGTTACTTTTATCTTGGTTTATCAAGTATCCAGATATTATCACTTCAGAGGCTACTATAACTACAAAAATTCCTCCTCAAAAAGCATTTGCTAGAGTTACTGGAAAAATAGACACTATTTTAGTGAAAGACAACCAACAAATCACAGAGAACAGTCCTATAGCTCTTATCGAAAACACAGCTAATTATGAAGATGTATTTTTTTTAAAATCTGTTTTAGATACTATTACCTTGAAAAAGGATAGCTTTTCTTACCCTCTTGAAAAAATGCCTCTATTATTTCTTGGAGATATTGAAAATGCCTACGCTAATTTTGAGAACAGTTATATACAATATATTTTAAACAAACAACTACAACCTTACTCAAATGAAGCAATTGCTAACAGCATTACTACATCTGAACTAAGAAGAAGGCTACAAAACCTTAAATCTCAAAAAAAAATAAACAAAGCTGAATTAGGTTTTAAAAAGAAAGACTTAGATAGAAGTCAATCTTTATTTGAAAAAGGTGTAATTTCTGCAAAAGATAATGAAACTAAACAATTAGATTATTTGCAGGCAGAGCGCAATTATCAAAACATGAGTTCTTCAATCTCTCAATTACGTGAAGCAATTGCCAACAGTAATAAAACCTCTAAAGGTACTGAAATCACTCGTATTCGTGAAGAAATGACCTTATTAAAAAATACTATTCAATCTTTTAATTTATTAAAGAAAGCTATTAAAGATTGGGAATTACAATATGCTTTTATATCTAAAATAAACGGAACTGTTTCTTTTTTGAATTATTGGAATGAAAATCAAACCGTAACACAGGGTGACTTAGTTTTTACTATTATTCCTTCTCAATATTCAGCCTATATAGCTAAGCTAAAAACTCCTTCTCAGAACTCTGGAAAAATAACAATTGGACAACGAGTAAATGTAAAATTGCAAAACTACCCTGATTATGAGTTTGGTGTTTTAAAAGGAACAGTCAATAATATTTCTATAATTCCTGATAAAGAAGGTTTTTATACGGTAGATGTGCTACTTCCTAAAAAGTTAGTTACTTCTTATGATAAAACTATAGTATTTAAACATGAAATGCGTGGAACAGCAGAAATCATTACTGAAGATTTACGTTTGATAGAGCGTTTCTTCTACCAATTCAGACAAGTTTTAAATAGAACTTGATGAATACATATTTACAATCGCTTCACTCTTAGTTTCTCCACTTCCTCTATAGTTAAACCAGTAGCAAAAACAATCGTTTCATTATCGACTCCTTTTCTTTTTAACTGTTTAGCTATCTCGATATTTCTATTCTTTTCGATTATTTTCGACATGTCCTTTTTTATCTGTTCTTCTAAGACATATTGAGGAACATATTTTTTACTTTTTTCTAACTCCTGTAAAAGCCCAATATTTTTAAAACTCATGTAACTCTTATCAGAAATAATCAAATGATCTATTACATGGGTATTAACTATAATACCTACTTGTATCAATCTATCGGTTAAATTCTTATCATTGTCAGAAGGCGTTAACTCTCCACTTGGGTGGTTATGACATAACACAATTTTTACAGCTCTTTTTTGTAGGGCAAGACTAAAGACCTCCATAGGTTCTACCAACGTTGCATTGACTGTCCCTAAACTTATCAGTTCTATAAAAAGAATACGGTTGTTGTTTTCCAATCCAATAATCCAAAAATGTTCTCTGTTTTGGTCTATCTTACTTTCACGGAGTAATACCTTTTGCATGATTCCGTAAATATCATCGGAATTTAGAATTTTTATTTTTTCCGCTTCTGTCAATTTTATATCCATAGAAACAAAAGTAAGGTTTTATTTTATTAACTCTTAGTACAAAAAATCCCGCAAAACAATTGTAAATCATCTTGCGGGATATACCCTAAAGCTCCACCTCTTTCGGCATCACATTTTCTGTAACTACTTCTTCAGACACAATCAGGTCGAGTTTACCTGAATAAATATTGTATTTCAACTCATCGAGTAGCTTGTCTTGGTAACGGTTTTTATCCGTGTAAATAAAGTTGGTTTTGTAATGGTTTGTTTTCTCGGTAAAGAAAATACAATCCCCATCAAATCCACTTTTAGCACCACCACGCATTTTACCGTCTGCCGTTTGTTGGAAGATGATAAAAAACAATTTTTCGTCGTACTTCTTTCGCAAGTCTTTGTCAATTTCAAACTTGCTATCCAGTTCCTTTAACTTGGCAAAACTATCAATTACAATCACATCGTTTTCTCTAATCAACTTGTCTAATTGGTCTAGGTTTTCAATATCAGGATTGGACAAGTTTCGTTCTGCTACCTCATTAAAATACATATCCGCTTTGTCCCAATACAACGCACTTTCGGGGTGTTCTTCCATAGAGGCATGACCGACCTTGTATTTTTGAGCTAATACATTGATAAACTTAAACGCAAAGTGTGTTTTACTTGAACCCCGTTTCCCTGCTAGGGTAATCACCAAACTTTCTTTGGTTTTTATCTCTAATTTTCCTAAAAAGCTTGCCAATACAGCATCCTCAATTTGGTAATACTCAAAGGTTCTATGTCGTAATTGCTTTCTTTTGTAGGCTACCGAATTTGTATTGAGATTCCCTGGTACATTGTTTTTGGATTGAGGCTTTGATACTCTTTTGATGGGTCTGTTTAAAGCGGGTGTTTTCGTTGGTTTAAGAGTTGGCTTTTGACTCTTTTTTACCAGTGCTTTGTAAAACTTAGGTTCTTTATTGGTATCTACTTGTAAGAGGTAATCCACTGCTTTTTGTGCCTCACTAGCTGCACGCATTAAAAGTTTTGTGTCTTCTTGCATAAATTGCAACGCCAATTGCCAGTTTTTTAGGTAGTCCGCATGGTTTGCTTGTGTCTTCCATAAAATCCCTGCTTGTGCGGATAAAAACACCGCTCCAAATTCTGCTATGAGTTCTTCTTTGGCATACACCACATCGCCAAAACGTTTTCCAAAAGGACGATTCAATCGGCTTGGGTGTCCTGTGCTGTGTATCATTTCATGGAATAGTGTACTGTAGTAGTCTACACTCTGATAAAAGGCTTCGTACTTAGGCATTTTTATCTTGTCTTGAGTGGGGTTGTAACTAGCTCCTTTAAATCCGTGTACTATCTTCGCACTGTCTTTCGGAAAGTGTTGAATGATACGTTCTGCTATCGGGTTCTTTTCTTCTGTATTGTGAGGGGCACTTGGTGCAACAAAACCTAAACGTGCTTTTTCCAAAGCGGTTAATTTGTCCAATCCAAAATCAATCCCCTCAATATCTGCTCCGTTGAACACCGTGTAGTATTTTAAAATAGGTATGGTTTGTACGAGAAAATCAAAATGATTTGTATCATAGCCTTTCGATTGTAAAAAGTCTTGCATTTTTTGTTTGTTATAGGTGGCGTGTTCGAGTCCTTTTTGAACATCTGAGAATTTGTACAAGCGGGTAAAGTAGATTACCTCTAATCCTTTAGCGCCTTTTTTGAGTTTCCCCTTTGCTTCTTGTATTTGCTTAAAGGTTAAGAAATAAGGGTTTTGATACGCTCCAAAGGGATTGCCTTTTTTTAGCAGTATGATATTGATGCCTCTATAGGCTTTTTTAGAAGTAAAGCTTACAGGCGATAGATACCCGCCTTTTTCTAAAAAGGTATCATCCCATCCCAATTTTGGTGTTCCTTTAGCGCTCTTGATAGCACCGATAAGTTTATCCGTAATCATCTGATAGATTTGGTCGGGACGTACAGGCGCACCCAGTCCTGTGGTGTTGGTGTCTTCTTCCTGAATGAAGTCTAAACCTGCTAAAAATTCTAAGGGGATGCTTTCAGCAGGTTGTTGGGTTTTAGTGACAGGTGCTACAACACTTTTTTTTTTGAGGTAGCTTTTACAATCCTACCTCCTTTTGCATATTTATAGCCTTTTTTCAAACGTCCGTTTGCCGTCAATCCCTCTTTTCTTTTTGGGGCTGCCAATCCTTTTCGAGTGGGCTTTGGAACATTCGGTCTTGCTTTGACTACACGTCCTTTGATAAAACGCCATCCTTTGCGCAAACGTCCGCAACTGGTTAAGGCTTCTTTGTAAGCTCCTGTATGCCTTGGTGCGTTGAGTCCTGTGGCATATCGTTTGACTGAAATGTTAAACGTGGTGTATTTAGGGTGGTCGTTTAAGATTTTTGAGACTCTATAAATAACCTCCGTATTGTTTTCTTTTTTTGCCTGTGTTACTAATCTTTCTAAGGTACTTCGGCTGACTTCCTTGCCGTCTAAGGCTTGAAATTTTTGTATGGTATTCATCTTATTTTTTCTTTTTCTTTTTAGCTTTTGTATATATCACATAGCTGATAAGGGCTATACTAGTAATACTTACCAGCAACGTTGTTGCCTTTTTTTTTTGAGGTCAACACCAAACTTATGGGCTAGTGCAAACACTCTTCCTGTCCAACTCGTAGCAAAGTATTGGTAGTCTTTTAAGCGTTTATAATAGGCGAGACGTTCTTTTCCTATGCGCTCAAAAAGCTGTTTGGCATCTACCGAGTTAATGGCTTTGACAGTGTTAGATCCTATGACATAATCTACCTGTAGGTTTTTGCCAAAGTATCGGTTTAAAGAGCGTTGTACGATACCTGCGGTTACTCTTGGATTGGCGTTTATCGCATGGTCGACTATCATTTCTGCCACTGCTTGACTACGGATGCTATCGGCTTGCATTTTGTCCCAAAACTCATTTTTAAAAAGGATGTGGGCTTCTACTTTGGTAAGGCTTTTCATATCACTGATACTCGGAGGTCTGCCTAGTATCTTTTCATAGAATTTAGCGGAAATTCCGTGATTGGTTCCAACACGTTCTTTTTTTGAGTTGTAGTTTCCTTTGTCGTTTTTTAGGTTTTGATACCCGCCCTCTGCTTGTTCTAAAGAGGGTTTGAATAGTTCATAGCTTGCCATTTTCTTTTTTTCTTTTTCTTCTTTTTTAAAATTGTACGGTTCGTGTGTTTCCTAAAGTGGCTACGTCCAGTTCAAAACGCAACGCCTTTATAAAGTCCTGTTGCTTTTTTTGAAGCTCCTCAAACACCAACTGTCCAACGGTGAGTACTGGCAGATTAATGTGCGTGGGTGGTAACTGGTACATACCACCAATAGGAATACTAATTTTGTGGGTATTCAGCTTGGTAAAAGCGAGTTGTTTCCCTGTCTTCTTTTCATACACCCGTAGCTCTTTTGCACTTATAAATCCTGTATTGATGTTCAAATGTTCTTGGGTTGGGTTTCGTAATTGTATGTCTAGTTCTAAGGCGATGTGTTGCCATGAGAGCTGCACATTTCTAATTCCTGAAACACGAAACTGTAATTGTTCTATAATACGGGTTAGTTGGACTTTCTTTTGGCTGATAAAAGCGGTTAGGGTTACCAAGCCTATGCCCGCTCCAACAACCCATAGCTTTCTTGTGTTCATTCTTAGTTTTAGGTTGTTTTGACGATTCCATAGACCATGCCTGCTAGCACTAAGAGCAGTACCCAAACCCATAAAGGCAGTCGGTGTGTTGTCGTTTGCTCTTTTACCTCTTGTTTTTTCTTTTTGTACTGGCTCGTTGATGTACTATCCCGTTGTTTGGTTACAATCTCCTTGGTAGCGCCTATGGTACTGCGTATCTCAAATCCTTGGGCTTGGGTATCGTAGCGAACGTTATAGCTATTTGTACCGCTTTGTTTATTACTGGTAAAGTGTTGTAATTTTTGATTTACGAGGCTGTCTAGTAGGGTGTCTCCAGTGGCAACTTTTATAAATATTTTATCTTGAATAGCGCTATTGATAGTGATGCTCTGTACGCTGTCTTTTTGTATATAGACACTATCCACTTGGGTTTCTAAACTATGGGTCTTACTGTGTTTGGTTGTCCCACACGCTGTAATCAGTAGTAGTAAAACAATACTGAGTATTTTAAATGTCTTTTCCATATTTTGTAATGTATTTGTCGAGTTCTTTTTGTTGCTTGGCTACAATACTGTGTAGCTTTGTGTTCATGTGTTCTAATTGTTCGATATACTGATGTAGTGAACCGATACGAGCCATAAAATCACTTTTAATGCTTTCTATCATTTCTGCATTGATGTCAAAGGCTCGTTTGTAATTCTCTAGCTTTTGTAAATCGGCTTTGTAACGTCTTTCTAGGGCTAAGTTCTTGGCTTCTTGGTGGCGTATCTTCCGCATTTTAAAGCCTGCGAAAAAGGAAAAAATCAGTCCTAAAAAGCCTGTGATTTTTTCCCAGTGCATGAGTATTAATTCCATTAGGTCGTCGTTTTATTCTTTCTCTTATCCTTGGCAATGGCATACATAAACAGTAAGCCTAACAGTCCCATACTGGCATAGATATAGTTGTTATCTCCTTTCTTATTAGCGGTTATCACTACTTCTGATAGTAGTTCCGAGCTTTCCTGCAACGTGATGGTGGCAGGTAGTTTTGAGGCTGCTATTTGTAGGGTATCATAGCCCACAAAAGAAATGTGTATCACATCGGTAGGACTGGCATACAATTGAAATGCTCCGTTTGCATCGGGCGTTGTTCCTTTTTTGGTTTGGGTATTGTACACATTGACAAGCCCTGCTTCAAAGGGTTTTCCTGTGCTTCCGTTGATAATGATTCCGCTGATTAATTGTTGTGCTGTTGTATTCATCGTACATCCGCAATTTTTTTTCGTGTCAAATTCTTCTTGGGCTTGTTGGGTGTCGGGACATGCCAACCCGTAAATTGGTAAACTTGCTTCCATTGTTCTTTTTCATTTTTTTTGTTTAAAAGGGCATGTCTGCGCTTTGTACTCGTTGTTTAATTTGGTGATATAATTGCCTATCCCACGTCTCTGAAACTCTGCTTTGAGCCAGTAGATTAAATCGTAATCATCGGCAAGCTTTTTATCGAGCCATACCGTTGGGGTTTTCCCTCCCATGCGTTTTCTTCTGCCAAAGATTTTATACACGAGTCTAAAGTCATCGCCTGTTTGTAGTTTGTCAAAGACTTGTTGTACTTTGGCTTCATCGGTGGCAGGAAGTCCAAAAGCGGTGTTGTTAAAAGCATCTAGTAAGGACTTGGCTAAAATCTTAGCTTGTTCTTTATCTATGCTTAGCTTTCCTGTATTGATGTGTAGGTCTGCTTCGATATGGTCGTTTGCTACGTCTTGAAAGACTTCGGTTACCGCATCGGCTGATTGTTTGAGCCTTTTGTATAGGAAATACGCAACGACACTTCCGCCTGCTGCTATCAGTAGTGGTTTGTTGGCTAGTAAAAAGGCACTGGCTTCATTGGCTTTGTTTACCGCTTTTTTAGCGTTGTTTCGGGTGGCAATTTTCGATACACTTGTTTTCTTTTTCATCGCTTTTTTTTCTCCTGTATCTTCTTCTTGCTTTCTACTTCAAAAAGCTCTTGACCGCTCCGTATTTTATCGGGCATGCAAAGTAGCTTTGTGCTTCTTTATGACTGGATAGTTCTGCTAGGCGTATCAATACTTTTTCTGGTAATTTTTCTAATTGGGCGATGGCTTCTTTTTTAGTTTGTATCTTCATGGTGTTCTTGTTGTTGTTCGATAATTTGTGCTACTTGTGTGATTAAATCTTCTTGCCAGTTGTCAAGCAAATAGTTAAAAAACATCACTTGTTCGTCGGTGGCAGTGGGAAGCTTTTGTACAAAGGCTTTTTGTATGGGCGAAACATTCGGGCTTGCTAACTGACTCGGGTGTCCTGTGGCATTACTTCCTGAAGCTGCTAAGATTTTAGGAAGCATCCCACCCAAGGTTTCCATCGTCTTTTCAAAGGCAGGGGTTTCTAAAAAGCTCTTTTTCTTCAGCAGTTCTCGCTCGACTCTGAGTTCTTCTCGTTCTTTTGCTGTCTCTAACTTAATCGTAAGTGAGCTGTTGGTTTCCTCTAATACTCGATTGCGGGAACGCAGGTCTTTTAGGGTTTCTTTTAGCTCTTGTACTTGTTCTTTATAGTCTGCCGAACGTTCTGCTTGTACCATCTTTGCCATCAGCTCTGGCGCTCCTAAAAAGGCGGTGGTGGGGTCGGTAGCATTCATATCTTGGGTTAATTTTTCTGTGAGTGTTTGTAGCGTGTGATAGGTGGTTTTACCATCCTTGGTATAGGTTTTTTGTAGGGTAAAGACCACCGCTCCGCTAAATCCTTTTTCGGGTAAGGCTTGTAAAAATTGGGCTATCGAACCGTATTTGCTTTCTATGTCTTCTAAGGTAAAGGCGTACTTCTGTGCCGAAGTAGACTTGACAAGTTTTACGCCGTTACTGGATACCTTGATGACATGATTGCTTCCTCCTTGTAGGTGGTTTTCTACGATGTTCGATAATTGATTATTCACAATATAAATACCTTACTATGGCTTTTTTAAAGGGTGTTGTGTGTACGGCTGTGAGTGCTGGATATTCTGAAAATTCAAAGCGTATCAAGCCGTCTACAATTGGATGATTGGTGTTTATTACAAAGGGGGCTTGGGCAGTGATTCGCTGTCCTGAACCGTCTTTGATAAGCAAAGGAACGCTTAGCTCGTGTGGGTGTATCTCGAGCTTTACAACGCCTTTGCAATCGTTTTTCTCTGAAAAGTTTATCTCAAAATCATCGGTAAACTGTTCGCTGTGGTATATGGTCTTCATCCTTAGCACGGGTTAGGGGCTTCTATCTCAAAAATGAACTCGCCACAGATGGGTCTGCTTCCTAGGGTTTCCCAACTGATAGTTACACGTTCGTTTTTGCTTTCAAAGTCAAGCTCTTTAAAGCCCTCGTTATAGCCTCCGCTTTTGTGTTCATAGTCTTTGATGTCCGTGGTCTCAGTCAGCAAATGCCCTCTACTGTCTTTCAGGGTAATGTCTGTTTGAGAAATCCCAAAAGGAACTAAGCGTCTTGCCATGGTTTCTCCTGTGGGCATACCTGTGTCCATAGGGGGCATATAGGAGATAAAATACACTCCGATTACTTTTCCTGTGGGAATGGTATCGCTGACCTCATTTTGTAAGAGTTCTTCTGGGGGAAGATTGGTCTTTAAAAGGTCTTTGTTGATTTTTATGCGTTTGTATATCTTTTTCATCTTTGGTACTTGTGGTAACACTTTGCGCTTGTCTTAGCGCAAAGTGTGGTTATAAAAATGAGCTTAGCGTTTTTGATAGGTGGCAAATCCTGATAAGCGTGCAGAAGCGAACAGGGCTTTTCCGTCTTCTAACGTGATTTTTGCACCTTCTGGGTATTGGATTTCGATTTCGGTAATGGTATCGTCTTCCAACAGCGCAAATGAGCCTAATTTGAAATAGTGGTTACCGCTTTCGGTAGCGCCTAAAATGTCACAAATCGGTAGTTCAATCAGGATTTCGTTTTTTTGCTTGACTACAACCATCGATTGCATTAAGGTATTTGGAACTTTGGCAATGCTATAGGCAATGTCTTGCTCTGGTTTGTTGGCATCGTCAATGGCGCATTTAAACGTGATGCCATTGGCTACAAACACACGTCCTTTGACTAGGGAGTTCCCATCAAATTGGTAACGCCTCTTTTGGCTACTGACGAACCTGTTAACAGGGACACTGTACCGCCTACATCTACTTTTTTGTTGGCGTATAAAAAGCTTGGCATGGGCTTTATCGCACTAATGTTCCACTTTTCGTTTTCTTTGCGTTTGGAGTTCTTGTATTTTAAATACTCGGTTACTCGTAAATAAGGTTCTTC
>NZ_JAKVUA010000003.1:0-208430 GCF_033978845.1 Tenacibaculum sp. 1B UA | reverse complement strand
GCGGTCTGGACGGGACTCGAACCCGCGACCCCATGCGTGACAGGCATGTATTCTAACCAGCTGAACTACCAGACCGTTGCTTGAAGCAATATGTTGTATGTTTTAGAGAAACTTTAGCGGTCTGGACGGGACTCGAACCCGCGACCCCATGCGTGACAGGCATGTATTCTAACCAGCTGAACTACCAGACCGTTGCTCTAAGCGGATGCAAATATATAACCTTTTTTTAAATAAAAAAGAGTTATTTCATAAAAAATTCTGCCTACTGATAAGGTAGGAGGTAAGTATTTTGTCATACCCTTCATTTATATCTACAGGAACATAATCTATCTTGTATTGTAAGCATTTGTTTTTTAGGTTATTGAAGAAGATGTTGCTTAATTCTTGATATTTTTGTTGTACGTTTTCAGCGTATAAATTTATTTCTTCACCAGTTTCAACATCTGTGAATTTTTTTGGGCTATTGTCAAAATCGAATAAGAACTCTGTTTTTTTATCGTGAGTATGAAATAATACAACTTCGTGTTTGTTAAATTTTAAGTGTCGTAAGGCGTCAAAAAGCTCCTCTTCATTTTTTGAGGTTTGAAACATATCAGTAAATAAGAAAATCAAAGACCTTCTATGAATTTTTTCTGCTATTTCATGTAAGTATTGATAAGTTTCTGTTGAGGTGTTTGATTTTGAAGACAATAATAGCTCTAATTGATTCAACAACATTTTACGGTGACGTTCACTTCCTTTTTCGGGAGCATAATATTCATAAGAATCTGAATAAATACTTAATCCTACAGCATCTCTTTGTCGTTTTAAGATATCCATTAGAGAAGCTGCTGCTAATGCCGAAAAACCAATTTTATTTAAGTTGTCTATTGATTGGTTTTTACTAACAGGATAGTGCATGGAAGCAGAATTGTCTATAATTAAATGACATCGAAGATTGGTTTCTTCTTCATATTTTTTTGTGTACAACTTTTCGGTCTTAGCAAATAACTTCCAATCAATATGACGCGTGCTTTCACCTTTGTTATAAAGCTTATGTTCAGAAAACTCCACTGAAAAGCCATGAAACGGACTTTTATGCATGCCTGTTATAAAACCTTCAACAACCTGTTTAGCGAGTAGTTCTAGGTTTTTAAGTTCAGAAGTTGTGTTTTTAAGATCAATCATATAATTTCGAAGATAAAAAAAAGGTTTAGCAATTGCCAAACCTTTTCTATAATATCAAATTAAAATACTATTTATATGTTATAAAGTAGCATCAATTTTATCAGTATATGCTTTTTTAGGAGCAGCACCAACTTGCTTGTCAACAACTTCACCGTTCTTAAAAATTAATACGGTAGGAATGTTTCTTACACCGTACTTAGCAGCAAATTCTTGATTTGCATCTACATCTACTTTACCAACTACAGCCTTACCATCGTATTCATTACTAATTTCATCAACGATAGGAGATACCATTCTACAAGGTCCACACCAAGCTGCCCAAAAATCTACTAATACTGGTTTGTCAGATTTTAATACTACTTCTTCAAAAGAAGCATCTGTAATTTCTAATGCCATTTTATTTATGTTTTTATCTAAGTTATTTTCTTATTTATTCACTACAAATGTAAACAAATATTTTACCAATACAATTTTACAAAAATTACTTTTTATTATCATAATATCAATACTTTCTATTTACTTACAAGTTTGTTTTTAAGTGTGTAAAATAATCTATAACTTTGCCAAATATATTTTGAGGAAAAATTTGACTGATTGCAACCTCATTGAACAATAGTTCAAAATAAAAATGCTAAAGCAGTAATTTTCTACTCCTTTTAGCGACTTAGCAATCCAAGTTTTTTCTTTATAGTTAAATTTTAAAAAAGAAGTATTTATGTCATATTTTTTTACTTCGGAAAGTGTTTCTGAAGGACATCCAGACAAAGTAGCAGATCAAATTTCTGATGCTTTAATAGATAATTTTTTAGCTTTTGATTCAGATTCTAAAGTAGCATGTGAAACATTGGTAACAACTGGTCAAGTAGTATTAGCAGGAGAGGTAAAATCTTCTACCTACTTAGATGTTCAAAAAATTGCTCGTGAGGTAATTAATAAAATTGGATATACGAAAGGGGAGTACATGTTTGATGGTAATTCTTGTGGAGTATTATCTGCAATTCATGAACAATCAGATGATATTAGCCGTGGAGTAGATAGAGCATCTAGAGAAGAGCAAGGTGCCGGAGATCAGGGAATGATGTTTGGTTATGCGACAAACGAAACTGAGCATTATATGCCGTTAGCGTTAGATTTATCACATATAATTTTAAAGGAATTAGCAGCGATACGTAGAGAGAATAAAGAAATTACTTATTTACGTCCAGATGCTAAAAGTCAGGTAACGATTGAGTATTCTGATGATAACGTACCACAACGTATTGAAGCAATTGTTGTTTCTACACAGCACGATGATTTTGCTGATGATGAAACTATGTTAGCAAAAATTAGAAAAGATATTGTTGAAATTTTAATCCCAAGAGTTAAAGCACAATTAACTCCAGAAATTCAAGCATTGTTTAATGATGATATTAAATATCATATTAATCCAACAGGGAAATTTGTAATTGGTGGACCTCACGGAGATACTGGATTAACAGGACGTAAAATCATTGTAGATACCTATGGAGGAAAAGGAGCACATGGTGGTGGAGCTTTCTCAGGAAAAGATCCTAGTAAAGTAGATCGTTCTGCAGCGTATGCAACACGTCATATTGCTAAAAACTTAGTAGCAGCGGGAGTTGCTGATGAGGTATTGGTACAAGTGTCGTATGCAATTGGAGTGGTGGAACCAATGGGGATTTTTGTAGACACTTATGGAACATCAAAAGTTAATTTAAATGATGGGGAGATAGCTCAAAAAGTTTCTGAAATTTTTGATATGCGTCCGCATGCTATTGAAGACCGTTTAAAATTACGTAACCCAATATATAGTGAAACTGCTGCTTATGGGCATATGGGAAGAACAAACGAAGTGGTTTCCAAAACATTTACGCAACCTAACGGAGAAAGTAAAACCTTAGAAGTTGAGCTATTTACTTGGGAAAAATTAGATTATGTTTCTAAAGTAAAAGAGAATTTTGGTTTGTAAAAAACAAAATTAGTAGTAAAAAAGCCTCGACATTGTCGAGGCTTTGTAGTTAGTTTTAATAGTTTATTTTACTTGAAATACAAAGGGTATTCTAGCTTGAATTCCTTTTAGGTTTTTCATTTTATGAATGTTGTTGTATAACTGATAGTTTTCATCACCCATTGTTTCTTTCAAAATTTCTTCTTTTGAAGCTTTTGCAAAAGGAGAGAATTTTAAGGCTTCTTTTAAATCTGTTTTATAATTAGGGTAATTACGAACTCTGTAGTTTTCAAGCTCTGCTAATTCAGCGGCAACTTTAATAGCATCATTTAATCCTCCTAATTGATCTACTAAGCCGTTTTCAATAGCTTCTTTACCTGTCCAAACTCTACCTTGAGCAATTTCATTTACTTGCTCAAAAGTCATGTTACGTCCTGCAGAAACACGGTTAACAAATGTGGTGTAAATTTGTTCAACACCTTCTTTAGTAACATCGTAAAACTTTTTATTCATTGGTTCAAAAACACTGTAAGAAGCACTGTTGTTGGTAGATACTTGCTCTGCATTAATACCAATATTGTCGGTAAATTGACTAAAGTTAGGAATAGCGCCAAAAACACCGATTGAACCTGTTATTGTTGTAGGTTCTGCAATAATTTTATCGGCATTACAAGCAATGTAGTAACCACCAGAAGCAGCTAAGTTACCCATAGAAACTACTAAAGGTTTTTCTTTTTTAGTTAATTCTAACTCACGCCAAATTAATTCAGAAGCTAAAGCGCTACCTCCTGGTGAATTTACGCGAAGTACAATAGCTTTTACATTATCGTCTTTACGAGCTTTTTTAATAGCTTTATTAATAACTCCTTGTCCGATATACTGTTCATTTCCTTCTCCGTATATAATGTCTCCTTGTGCATATATTACAGCAATTTTATCTTTTGCTGTTGAATAAATTCTTCCTTTTCCAGAGTTTATGTAGTCTTCAATAGAAATAGTATTTAGTTTCTTGTCAGAACCCATAGCTAATTTTTCTTCGTATTCATCTTCGTAAATAGAAGCATCAATTAAATTGTTTTCTTTTGCAATAGTAACATTTCTTCCGTTAGAATTATCTGCAATAAGGTTTAGTTTTTCAATAGAAATGTTTCTACTTTTACTAATATCATCTGTAATTTCTGACCAAATTGACTTTAAAAATGAAGTAGTTTGTTCGCGGTTAGCTTCGCTCATTTCATTTTCCAAGAAAGGTTCAACAGCACTTTTATATTTTCCGTGACGAATAACCTCCATTTTAATACCATATTTGTCTTCAAAGTCTTTGAAATATAAAATTTCGGTAGATAAACCTCTAAAGTCAATAGCTCCTACTGGGTTTAAGAATAAACTGTCAGCAACAGAGCTTAGGTAGTAATTTTTTTGAGTATAAATGTCATTATAAGCATATACAAACTTACCACTCTCTTTAAACTCTTCAATTTTGTTTCGTATGGCTTGTGTTTGTGCGATACCAGCATTAATAAAAGGTGTTTTAATACTTATTCCTTTTATTTTATCATCAGTTTTTGCATTTTCAATAGCGTTGATAATTTTGTTTAAAGCCAATTTTTCATCTGTTAGCTCCAAAGCTTCAGCAATAGGATTGTCTTCTTTTGGAGCATAATCTTTAATGGGTGTTGATAAATCTAACTCTAAAACTGAGTTTGATTTTACAACAATTTTTTCTTCAGCTCCTACAATAGCAGCGATAGCAAAAAAGAATACAAATAGCAAAAATAGAGCAATGAAAAAGCCTAGAATAGAGGCAAGTAAATTTCTTAAAAACTTCATGTTGTATGGTTAATTTTTTTGAGCAAATATACAGTTTTTAGAGAGACGTCTTTTACTAAGGTTTTGTTAGTTCCAACGATTTATTCCTACACCCAAGTTCATGCGGTATTTTCGTTGGGCGAACTCAAAATAATTAAAAAGTTTATAATTTACTTCATAACCATAATCAACGTGTGGACTATAATCAATTACATTTTCATAAATGTTTGAATTAAATTGAAGAGGATTTCTAGCTCGATAATTCCATGTATTTACATACAAACAATTTTTATTTTCTAGGTATTGTTGTGAGTAAAAGTCCTCTGGTTTGGCTATACTGTTTAAATAAGTAGTAAAACCAGGATCAATAATTATAATTTCATACTCTAAACTATCATTAGCAATTACAACAGGTTCCTCTTTAGGAGTGTTAGAAGTATTTTTTATAGGCGAGGAACTGCAAGCCCATATCATAGTTCCAATAACACTAAGAAAAAGAATATGTTGTAAGGTTTTCATAATCAGTGTGATTTGTAATTATAAAGTTGCAAAAATTATTCCATTTTTCATTGATTTTTAATTTGTTTAATAGTAATTTTCAGCATTAAATACTAAAAAATGAAGAAAAGATGTTTTTGGGTTAGTGATGATCCACTATATGTTGAGTATCACGATAATGAATGGGGAGTGCCTGTATATGATGACGATAAGCTGTTTGAGTTTTTAATATTAGAAACTTTCCAAGCAGGTTTGAGTTGGATTACAGTTTTGAAGAAAAGAGAAAACTTTAGAAAGGCGTTTGATAATTTCGACTATAAAAAAATAGCAAAATACTCTGAAGATAAATATGAAGAATTGCTTTTGGATGCTGGAATTATAAGAAATAAATTAAAGATAAGAGCCACAATTACCAACGCGCAGGCTTTTATGAAAGTACAAGACGAATTTGGTTCGTTCTCAAAATATATTTGGAGCTTTACTAATGGAAAACCGATAGTGAATAAGTTTGAAAAGAGAGAAGAAGTACCAGCAACAACAGAGCTTTCTGATGCGATTTCAAAAGATTTAAAAAAACGAGGATTTAAGTTTGTTGGTTCAACAGTAATTTATGCACACATGCAGGCTACAGGAATGGTAAACGACCATACAACCGACTGTTTTCGATACCGTGAAGTTTAAATTTCGTAATTTTAGCATTCAAAAAAAATAAATTTAAAACTATATAAATGAAATTAAAACAAATGCTTTGTGCAGTTGTTGCAGTTGGAGTATTAACTTCATGCGGAACAGAAGCCAAAAAAGAGCCTAAAGTAGTAGAAAAAAAGGCAAAAGAGTTTGAGTATGTTGTTGAGCAATTTGCCGATATAAAAGTGTTACGTTATCAAATTCCAGGATTTGATGAATTAACACTAAAAGAAAAAAAATTAGTGTACTATTTAACACAAGCTGGTTTATCTGGGCGTGATATTATGTGGGATCAAAACTACCGTCATAATCTAGAAATTAGAGCTGCTTTAGAAAACATTAATAATAATTTTAAAGGAGACAAAGAAAGTGAAGATTTTAAAGCATTCACTACCTATTTGAAAAGAGTGTGGTTTTCTAATGGAATCCATCATCATTATTCTAACGATAAGTTAAAACCTACATTTTCTAAAGAATATTTAGAAACGTTGTTAAAAGAAACTAATACTGAATTATCTACGGAAGCATTAGACGTTATTTTTAATGATAAAGATGCTAAAAAAGTAAACAAAAAAGCTGGGGTAGATAATGTATTAGCATCAGCAGTAAACTTTTATGGTGCAGATATTACCAGCAAAGAGGTAGAAGATTTTTATGCGAAAGCAGATAAAGGACCAAAAGGGCAACCAATTGAGGCTGGTTTAAACTCTAAGTTAGTTCGTGAAGATGGAAAACTAGTTGAAAAAGTTTGGAAATCTGGCGGGATGTACGGGCAAGCAATCGATAAAATTATTTATTGGTTAGAAAAAGCTAAGGAAGTAGCCGAGAACGAAAAACAAGCAAAAACGTTAGAGTTGTTAATCGAGTACTATAAAACAGGAGATTTACATACTTGGGACGAATATGCAATTGCTTGGGTAGAATCTACTGAAGGTAACATTGATTGGATTAACGGTTTTATTGAAGTGTATAATGACCCTAAAGGATACAGAGGTTCATACGAAACGGTTGTACAAATCAAAGACTTTGATATGTCTAAAAAAATGAAAGTATTATCAGACAACGCACAGTGGTTTGAAGATAACGCTCCGTTAGACCCAACCCACAAAAAGAAAGATGTTGTAGGAGTTTCATATAAAACAGTAAATGTAGCAGGTGAAGCTGGAGATGCATCTCCAAGTACTCCAATTGGAGTGAATTTACCAAACAACAACTGGATTCGTCAACAACACGGTTCTAAATCGGTATCGTTAGGAAATATTATAGGTTCTTATAACAATGCTGGAGGAACTGGACGTTTAAAAGAGTTTGCTAACGATCAAGAAGAAATTGATTTAGAGATTAAATATGGGAAGTTAGCAGATAAATTACACACGGCATTACACGAGGTAATCGGGCATGCTTCAGGTGTAATTAACGACGGAGTTGGTCAACCAAAAGAGACATTAAAGAACTATGCTTCCACAATGGAAGAGGGTAGAGCAGATTTAGTTGGGTTGTATTATTTAATGGATCCTAAATTACAAGAATTAGGATTAGTTGATGATTGGCAAAAAGTAGGAAAAGCTGCTTATGACGGATATATTAGAAATGGGTTAATGACGCAGTTAATCAGAATTAACTTAGGAGACGATATTGAAGAAGATCACATGGTAAACCGTCAATGGGTTTCAGCGTGGGCTTTTGAACAAGGAGTGAAAGATAATGTAATTGAAAAAGTTACTAGAGATGGAAAAACTTTTTATAACATTAATGATTATGAAAAACTTCGTGAAATTTTTGGACGTTTATTAAAAGAAACACAAAGAATTAAATCAGAAGGAGATTTTGAAGCGGCAAAAGCATTAGTAGAAGGTTACGGAGTAAAAGTAGATCAAGATATTCATAAAGAAGTTTTAGATCGTAATGCACAGTTTACATCAGCTCCTTATAACGGATTTGTAAATCCAGTCTTAGAGCCAGTAACTGATACTGATGGAAATATTACTGATATCAAGATTAAGCAACCAGAAACGTTTGAAGAGCAAATGAAGTTCTACGCTAAAAACTATAACTTCTTGCCAGTTAAAAACTAAGAAGTCCAGTTTTAAAAATAGTTGAAAAAATCAAAACCGATTCTATTTAGAATCGGTTTTTTGATTTTATAAGAAACTCTTAAAAGGAAGTGTTATTTTGTTAATAATTTTGATAAAAACAATAAAGCAATTACTACTGCTATTGCTATAGCAACGTATAAAGCTCCATTCTGATAATGTTTTTTATTGTTTTTAGCATCTTTCTTATAACTAAAATACATTAAAAGAATAAAAGCTATCACAAATAAACTCGCAAAAACAATTCTGCCTGTAGTAAACATTTTTGCAGCAATAAGTATAAACATAAAATTGTATTTTTAGCAAAGTTAAAGAATGATTTTAGAATGAAAAAAACTAAAATAGCAATTATTTTTGATGCTAGTTAAAGTGTCAGAGAAAGCAACATAAACCAATATAAAACAGATTAATTACAATGAAGAAAAGAATAGCAGCAGTACACGAATTTCATTCAGCATTCGGATTAGGAGTCAAAAATGAACCTACAGCAAATATAGGAGAAGAACGAAACTTACTTCGTTTTAATTTGATGAAAGAAGAAAATGAAGAATATTTAGAAGCTGCCCAAAATAACGATTTGGTTGAGGTAGCAGATGCTTTAGGTGATATGTTATATATTTTATGTGGAACCATAATAGAACATGGTATGCAGCATAAAATAGAAGAAGTATTCAATGAAATACAACGAAGCAACATGAGTAAGTTAGGAGAAGATGGCAAGCCTATTTACCGTGAAGATGGTAAAGTATTGAAAGGACCAAATTACTTTAAACCAAACATTAAAGAAATCTTAGATAAATAAAAAAGACTCCTTATTAAGGAGTCTTTTTTATTTTGTTCTTTTATTTACCCATAATTCTTTCTAATTCCGATGTTAATGTTTTAACATTATTAACCATTTTAATAATAATACCATTAGCATCTACAATTAAATGTGTAGGATATTGTTTAACTTTTAGTTTCTTAGCCATGTAATCCTTTTGTTCAGGGATAGTTGGATATTTAAACTCTTTGGTCTCTAAAAATTTAACCAATTCATCTTTTTTATCAAAAGCTAAACTAACAAATTCAATTTTTTCATCCTTGTATTTATCCACCAACTCATTTAATTCAGGAAACTCTTCAACACACACTTTACAAGTAATAAACCAACACTTTAGTACTAACAATTTTCCTTTTGTGTCAGCTTTATTGTGTGGATTACCATTTAAATCAACAAAGTTGTAATTAGGAAGTTTTTTACCTTCCATTTTAAAATATTGATGTGCTATTGAAGCTTTACTAACAATTGATTTTTTGATTTTTTCATTCGAAGAATCATCTATACTCGTAAGTTGATATTGTGCTTTTCCGTCTTTTTCATACTTAATAGGAATGTATGCACCAGTACGAAGTAAGGTTAAAAAGATACCTTTTTCCATGATAGCACCCTTATCATCCATAGGAATGAAAGTTGACATTAAATCAATATTTTCCTTTGTGTAAGCTTCCCAATTATCAAAGTTTTTTTGAATATCTTTAGTGTCAACAGAAAATGAACCTGTCGAAGAACCTTCAATAGTTAAGGCTTCTTCAGAAGTATTATCTTCATTAATAGGAGGTTCTTCTTCCTTTTTGGGAGTAATTACTTCATTACTTTGAGCTATGGTTTTATCTTCATTTGAAATTGAATTAGAATAAATATCTAATCCAAAAAATGAAATTGCAAAACCTACTCCTATTGATAATAAAGCTAGTACAATATTTCTCATTTCTTTAGAATTTTTTGTTAAAAAACTTAATTCTGTTTACTAATATAGCTTTTTTTAATGAAATTATTAAACTTTAACCCTCCAGTTGTGCTTATCTTCTAGTTTGTTGTATTGAATGTTAAGTAGTTTTTCTTTAAAGAAGGAAGCATAAGAATCACTTACTTCTGGTAATTCAAAAGTATTATTTTGGTGTTTAAACCCTTTTATAGGATTTATTACAGCAGCAGTACCAGAACCAAAAATTTCTTTTAGTTCACCTTGCCTTGCAGCTTCTTTAATTTCAGCAACCGATACTCTTTTAATTTCAATATCTATGTTGTAGTCTTTTGCAAGTTGAATAATCGATTTACGAGTAACACCATCTAAAATACGGTCACTTGTTGGTGCAGTTATAAGTTTATCTCCTACTCTAAAAAAGATATTCATTGTACCTGCTTCTTCTAAGTATTCGTGTGTATTAGCATCAGTCCAAACAATTTGTTGATACCCTTCTTTATGCGCTAAACTAGTAGGGTAAAATTGAGCTGCATAGTTACCAGCCGCTTTTGCAAAACCAACACCACCATCAGCAGAACGACTATATTTTTCAGCAAAAAGAACTCTAACTTCACCAGCATAATATGATTGTGCAGGAGAACAAATAATTATAAACTTATATTCTTCGGCAGGAGAAGCAGCAATAGCTCCTTCAGAAGCAATAATGAACGGACGAATATATAACGAGTTTCCTATTCCTTTTTTAATCCATGCATTATCCAATTTAAGAAGTTTTTTTAACCCTTCAAAAAATACGTTTTCTGGAACTGGTGGCATTGCTAAACGAGCCCCGGATTTATTAATTCTATGAAAATTCTCATCAGGACGAAATAAAAACACATCATCATTTTCATCTTTATAAGCCTTCATTCCTTCAAAAACAGCTTGTCCGTAATGAAAAACCCTAGCAGAAGGCTCAAAAGTTAAAGGTCCATAAGGTAAAATTTTAGGCGTTTTCCATTCTCCATTAGCAAAGTCACAAACTAGCATATGGTCAGTAAAAGTGCGACCGAACGCTAAGTTGTTAAAATCTACCGTATTTATTTTAGACTCTTGTATAAGCTCAATATCAATATTCATTATGTGATTAATTTTAGAAGTGCTACGAAGATACGAAATCTAGTGGTATATTTTGAGGTTAGCTACTAGCTTGAAGAAATATGAGTATATTTGTTGAAATGTTAATTTTAATTTTTTGAAAATGAAAAGACTACTGGTTTTTGCTACGGTTTTAAGTGTAATGTTTAGTGCTTGTAAAACTGAAAAGAAAGATGCAACTTCTGCTGTGAATGATATTAAAGAACAAAAGATAGCCTATGCGTCGTTTGGAAATGAGATTACAGATAGCAATGCTATTTCTGCTGAAGAAATGCGAACAAAATTCAAAAACTTAAAAAAAGGGGATACTCTAAACATAAAATTTACTTCAACAATAAATGAAGTATGTAAGAAAAAAGGGTGTTGGATGAAGTTAGATTTAGGTGAAGAACAAGAATCAATGGTACGTTTTAAAGATTATGGTTTTTTTATGCCTTTAAACGCAGATAACAAAGAAGTAGTAGTAAACGGGAAAGCTTTTGTTACTGAAGTTTCTGTAGATGAATTACAGCATTATGCTAAAGATGCAGGAAAATCAGAAGAAGAAATAGCAAAAATTACAGAACCAAAATACACCTACGCTTTTGAAGCAGGTGGAGTGTTAATGAAAAAATAATGAAACAATTAATTATTGTTTTATTGATGTCCTTGGTGTTTTTTTCTTGTAAACAAGAAAAGAAAGAACCAAAAGAGGAGCTTATAATGTATCAATCTTCAGAAATGGCAGCCTTAATGAATGCTATGTATGAAGGGAACATGACAATTAAGAATAAAATTTTAGAAGGTGAATCAATAGGTAACTTTCCTGAAACCTATCTGAATATTCATTCTGCGGTTTTAACCGATCCAGCAGATAGAAATACAAGTTTTGAAGCTTTTTCAAAACTGTATATTCAAAATATGCAGCAAGTATATTCGGGTTCAAAAGATTCTATAAAACAGAATTTTAATCAAGCTGTAAATAGTTGTATTGCCTGTCATAAAACAACTTGCACTGGACCAATACCAAGAATTAAAAAATTACTGATTAAATAGTTTAGTTATAAAACGAGAAATTATCATAACGTCAGATGGTTCCACAACCATTCATTTGCCAGAGTGGAATGAACAATATCACTCTAAACACGGAGCAATACAAGAAGCCTATCATGTATTTATTAGAAACGGATTAAAGTATATAGATACTAAAAGTGTTTCTATTTTAGAAATAGGTTTTGGTACAGGACTCAATTGTTTTATTACATTACTGGAAGCTGAAAAGCAGATTGATTATGTTGGAGTAGAAGCATATCCTGTAGCTAAAGGAGAGGTGGTAAAATTAAATTATGTTGAGGAGTTGGATGCTGATGATAAAAGAGATTTTTTTGAGAAAATTCACGAAGTTTCTTGGGAAGAAAAACACAAAATAACTTCCAATTTTTCATTAACTAAACGCAAGCAATTTTTTGCTGAAATTACTGATGAAAATAGCTTTGATTTGATTTATTTTGATGCTTTTGGAGCTAGAGTACAACCCGATTTGTGGACAGAAGATATTTTTAAAATTATGTTTGCTGCGCTAAAACCAGAAGGTGTCTTAGTAACTTACTCAGCAAAAGGAAGTGTACGACGAGCAATGCAGGCGGTAGGTTTTGATGTAGAACGCTTACCTGGACCTCCAGGGAAAAGAGAGATGTTGCGAGCAACAAAAGTAAGTGGTGAGTAACATTTAACATAATTAAAAGCCTAATGCAATTAGTTTAGTAAATAGAAACAAATAAATGGAGTTTAAAAGACGTTTTGGTAATCGAAAAAAAGGAAATCCTAAAAAAGGGTTATTTCTAGTAATCTTATTAATCATTGTATTGTATTTGTTTTTCAATGCAGAAAAAATTATTGGAAGATTTTTATAAATGAAGCCATTTCAATTCAAAGAGTTTACAGTACACCAAGATAAAACTGCAATGAAAATAGGTACCGATGCGGTATTGCTAGGTGCGTGGTGTGATTTAGGAGGATACCCTGATACAATGTTAGATGTTGGTTCAGGCACAGGGGTTATTTCATTGATGTTAGCACAACGAAGTGATGCGATGACTATTGATGCAGTAGAAGTTGATGAAGGTGCTTATGAACAAACGGTTGAAAATTTTGAGCAATCAGCTTGGGGAGATAGACTTTTTTGTTACAATGCTTCTTTTGTAGAGTTTGTAGAAGAAATGGCAGAGGAAGAAGAAGAATACGATATAATTGTTTCAAACCCGCCATTTTATACTGATGACTATGAAACGGAAGATATAGCAAGAAATAAAGCACGATTTACAAGCTCATTGTCTTTTGAAGAGTTAATACAGGGAGTAAGTGAAATATTGTCCGAAAACGGAAGGTTCTCAACCATTATACCGTTTAAAGAAGAAGCGGATTTTATCAAGCTAGCTAAAAAACATAACTTATACCTAAACAAGGTTTGTAGAGTAAGAGGAAATCCAACATCAGAAATAAAACGTAGTTTGTTAGAGTTTTCGTTTACTAAAGCTACAGTTCAAGAAGAAGAATTAATTATAGAAACAAGAAGGCACCAGTATACTGATGCCTATAAAAATCTTACAAAAGATTTTTATTTGAAGATGTAATTTTTTATGTGGATACCTTTTTCAAAAACGTCATTTAATGTCAACTCAGTTCTTGTTGTGAAGAATGGAGTTTTTGAATGTCAGTTTTTATAACTTCTATTGGGTTTTTATTCTCATCAATGGCAACAAAGGTAAATTCACCTTCAATTGCTTTTTCTCTATGATGTGAGTACATCTGTTCAGTGAAAATTTTAACGGTAACTTTCAAACTTTTGTTACCTATATAGCTAACTTTTCCTGCTAATTCAATAATAGTTCCAGCAGGAATTGGTTTTTTAAAATCAATTTTATCACTACTTACAGTTACAACTTTTTGTCTACAAAACCGTGTCGCAGTAATAAAAGCAACTTCATCCATTAATTGCATGGCAGTTCCTCCGAACAGTGTATCATAATGATTTGTTGTGTTTGGAAATACGGCTTTAAAAATACGTGTTTCCGATTGTATTATTTTTTCTTCTGTGGTCATTTTTAGTGGGAGTTTATATGATAATTAGTGCCCAAAAAGTTTTGTGTTTTTGGGCACTTTATAATTAGTCAGCTGTTAGGTAATAGTTTCCAGTGTATTAGTATTGTACCTTAATGAAGCTTCTTTTGCAGCCGAAACCATAGCAAGTAAAGCTTTTTCTGTTTCATCCCAATGTCTGGTTTTAAGACCACAATCAGGATTTACCCAAAGCTGGGCGGCTGGAATAACTTTTTGAGCTTTGTGTAAGAGTTCAAGCATTTCTTGAATAGAAGGAACTCTAGGTGAATGAATGTCATATACTCCAGGGCCAATTTCATTTGGATATTTAAAATCAGCAAAAGCATTTAATAGTTCCATTTGAGAACGAGAGCATTCAATCGTAATAACATCAGCATCCATATCAGCAATGTTTTGAATAATGTCATTAAACTCTGAATAGCACATGTGTGTATGTATTTGTGTAGCATCATCTACACCGCATGATGAAATTTTAAAAGCTTCAACAGCCCATTTTAGATAATCATTCCAACCTGATTTTCGTAGAGGAAGTCCTTCTCTTATAGCTGGTTCATCAATTTGAATAATTCGGATGCCTGCTTTTTCAAGATCAGCAACTTCATCTCGAATAGCTAATGCAATTTGTTTACAGGTAGTTGAACGAGGCTGGTCATCGCGTACAAAAGACCATTGTAAAATGGTAACAGGTCCTGTTAACATTCCTTTAACCCAATTATTAGTTAAAGATTGTGCGTACTGTGACCAATAAACAGTCATTGGATGGGGGCGGTAAACATCACCGTAAATAATAGGAGGCTTCACACAGCGGCTACCATAACTTTGAACCCAGCCTTTTTTAGTAAATGTAACTCCTGCAAGTTGTTCACCAAAATACTCTACCATGTCGTTTCGCTCATACTCACCATGAACCAAAACATCAAGACCTATTTTTTCTTGCCATTGAATGGTTTTTTGAGTTTCTTTCTTTAGTAAATATTTATATTCCTCACTATTTAAAGTACCTTTTTTAAATTGTGCTCTCCAGCTTCTTACTTCTTTAGTTTGGGGAAATGAACCAATGGTTGTAGTAGGGAATAATGGTAAATTCAATACTTTTTCTTGCGCTTCTTTACGAACAGAAAAGCTATTTTTTCTTCGAGAATCAGTTTCAGTAATAGCATCAATACGTTGTTTTACGTCGTTATGATGAATCAAAGCTGAAGATTTTCTACTTGCGATAGCTTTTTTGTTTTCTTCAAAAGCATTCAAAATAGCTTTATCAGTAGTATCTTCAGATAACTGTTTTAACAAATTTACTTCTGTAAGTTTTTGCTTAGCGAAAGCAAGCCATTGTTTAATATCATTATCTAAAGATGTTTCTAGTTCTAAATCGCAAGGAGAATGTAATAAAGAACATGAGGAAGCAATAAAGATTCTGTCAGAGCCTAATCTATCGGTTGCTTTTTGAATAAGTTGTAACGATTTTTCAAAGTCGTTTTTCCAAATGTTTCTTCCATCTACAATACCTAACGATAGAGACTTGTCTTCAGAAAGAGTGCTTAATACATCGTCTAATTGGTATTCACAACGAACTAAGTCGATATGTAATGTATCGATAGGAAGTGTGTTAGCTAATGAAAGATTGTCTTTTAAACCTTCAAAGTAAGTGGTAACTATAAATTTTAAAATAGGAAACTTCCTTCTAATTTCATTATAGATAAATTGATAGGTTTCTTTAGCTTTTTCGTTTAGGTCTAACGCTAAAAAAGGCTCATCAAATTGAATATATTTTGCACCTTGTGCTTGAAGCTCTTGAAGAATTTCCATATACACAGGAAGTAGTTTTGAGGCTAAATCTAACTTATTAAACCCCTCTTCTTTTTCTTTACCTAAAAGAAGGTAGCTAACTAAACCAATAATTACAGGTTTAGCATTAATCCTTAATTGTTTAGCACCAACAAATTCATTAATAATTTTGTTAGAAAATAGTTTAAACTCTTGGTCTTTATAAAACTCTGGAACGATATAATGGTAGTTAGTGTCAAACCACTTAGTCATTTCCATAGCAGTAATATCAAGTTCATCTTTTTGATACCCTCTTGCCATGGCGAAATAGAGATCTAGTTCAGAGTTTGAAGCTTTTAAAGCTACTTCGTTGTAACGTTTAGGGATAGCACCAACGCTGAGTGTCATATCTAACACTTGATCGTAATAAGAAAAATCATTACAAGGAATAAGGTCTATACCTGCTTCTTGTTGTGTTTTCCAGTTTTGTTGACAGATGTTTCTTCCTGTTTCAAGAAGTTCCTGTGAACTTGTTTTGCCCGACCAATATTGCTCGCAGGCTTTTTTGAGTTCTCTGTTGCTACCAATACGCGGATAGCCAAGAATGTGCGTTTGCATTTCTTTTTAACTTTTATAATTAAACATTAATTTTAAAAGTTCTTTTAGATGCTTCGCAATGCTAAAAAACGATGTGATGTTTGAGGAAAAAATAATGACATACCAAAAAAGCACAGCATTTCATAAGCGAAAGTGTGCGTTAAAAATATATCATCGGTATGACCCAAAGGCTTCAAATCGCGAAAGCATTGTCAATATCCGAATAGGCAGGTCTCCTGACTTATAACAGTTTTTATCATCCTTCCCGCTTTTGCAGTGGATATACTAGGATAAAAACTTTTGGTGTGTTACTTACAGTTGCGCGACAGTTCGTGATTTGCACACGATTCCCTATTAATCTACAGCTAAGTAAAACCTTTTCGGTTGATGAAGTATGTAAAGAACTTATCGGGGTAAATGTATGTATTATTTTTTTAGAACTGGTAATAAAAAAAGCATCAGTATACTGATGCTTCTTGAGCTTTAACAAGATTTTAAATTTTGTTATTTTTCCCAGTTTTTAAGTTGATCTAAGTATAGATAGCTTTCAACAAATTTTCTATGTTCGGTACTTGTCATAATTTCGAGAAGTTCTAACGCTGAGATATAACTAGCTAAATTTCCGTTTGAAGATAAAAACTTACCATCTTTAACAAAAGTTACCAAGCTGTCGTTTTGAACTTTTAAATTAGGGTAATCTTTTTGTAGTTGTTTACCACCACCAATCCATGTTACAATTTTATGGCCATCAGCTATACCAGATTTACCAATTAAGTTAGCACCAGCACAATTACTAACAGTGTATTGGGTCTCTTGATTTTTTGTTTTTATAAAATCTACAATTTTATCATTATGCACCTGCGTATACATATCGTAAGCACTTGGAACAAATAAAGCTGTTAGTTTGGGGCAATTATCAAAAGTGTAGTCTGGAACAAAATGCATTCCTTCTTCGGTAGTAATAGGTTTAGCTATTTCAGCTATCGCTACTACATTAAAAAGTTGTTTGCCCTCTTTGTCTACTTTTCCAAATACATCTGATGTTGCTATAACTTCTCCTTGTAAAACTCCGTTAAACATTAAAAGCCCAATAGTTGGTAAATCAGGATTAAATGGTTTTAAATGTTTAGTTAGAGTATCAGATGGAGATACAACTTGATCAGTTTTTTTGTTGGTTTTTGATTTTTCTGAATTACAACTAACAGTAATAATTGCAAAAATTAAAATTACTACAATACTTAGGTTTTTCATGTGTGTTTTTATTTAGTATCTCTTTGAGTAGGTTTAATAATCATTCTAAAGTATTGGTCTTTATATATGTAATAGCCTAACCAGTTATAGAGTGTTCTTACTTTGTTTTTGAAGTTTACAAGTCCCATAATGTGTACAAAAATCCAAATTAACCAAGCAACAAAACCTTTTAAAGATTGTTTTTGCCCAGGGAAATCAAGTACAGCCTTATTTCGTCCAATAATAGCTAATGAACCTTTATCATTGTATTGAAAAGTCTTCCAGTTACTATTTTTTCTAGAAAGATTTTTAGCTAAGTTTCTAGCTTGTTGTAATGCAGGTTGTGCTAATTGAGGATGTCCTTTAGGATAGTTTTTGTCTCCTAAAATCAAAGCACAGTCCCCTAAAGCATAAATGTTATCATATGAATGTACTAGGTTGAACTGATTTGTTTTTAACCTTCTACCAGCACCAAAACTCTCCTTTGAAAAACCATCAAATGTTTTAGCAGACACACCAGCTGCCCATATAAGGTTTTTAGTATGTATTTTTTCTCCGTTTGATAAATACACAGTTTCACCATCAAAATCATTAACCATGGTGTCCATTGTCAAAGTTACCCCAAGTTCACTTAATTTCTTAGAGGTATATTCTTGTGCTCTTTTGGACATTGGAGCTAATACAGAGCTTTGACCATCAATAAGGTGAATTTCTCCAAAATCATTTTCGTCTAGTTCAGGGTAGTCTTTTATGATAATTGAAGTTTTAATCTCGGATAAAATCCCTGAAAGTTCAACACCTGTAGGACCTGCGCCAGCAATAACAAAAGTTAAACACTTTTTTCTTTCTTCTGGGTTGTGAATTCTTGTAGCTCGGTCAAATCGAGTTAAAATAACATTTCTAAGAGACAGCGCATCACTAATGGTTTTCATAGGTAAACTGTACTTTTCAATGTTTTTGTTTCCAAAAAAGTTACTCTCTGTACCAGTTGCCATTACTAGGATGTCGTATGCTATTTCTCCATTACTTACGACTATTTTATTTTCTTCTGGAACAATTTTTTCAAGAGTACCCAGTCGAAAACGAGCGTTTTTAAATTTTCTTAAAATTTTTCTGAATGGATAACTAATTGCAGAAGGTTCCATAAAACCTGTGGATACTTGGTAGATTAAAGGAGGGAAGAAATTGTAGTTGTTACTATCTACTAAAATAATCTGATAATTTTCTGAATTTCCTAATCCTTTTATAAATTCTAATCCAGCAAACCCGCCGCCAACTACGACAAGTTTTTTCATATTTTTCATAATGCTATTATGCCCTTAAATTAATATAAGTACAAAGGTAGTTAAGTAGGTTTTAGTAAAAAATAAACTGGCTTAAGAAAAGTTATTTTCTTTTAATTTCACTTAAGTATTCAGGAGTTAGCCCTAAAAAACTAGCTAGCAAAAATTGAGGAACTCGTTGTACAAAATCAGGGAAGTCTTTTCTAAATCTAAAAAAGATATCTTCTTTAGAGTAACTGTTAATATATTTTAAACGCATTAAAGCAGCTCCGTATGCGGTTTCATATATACTTCTAAAATATTTTTCTAATAAGGGAAACTTATTTAATAACTCGTTATATTTTGAAAAGGAGATTGACAAAATTTCAGAGTTTTCAACTGTTTCTATGGTAAAGTTAGCGTGTTTTTGGTTTTGAAAAGCTAAAAAGTCAGTTAACCACCAATTTTCTAAAGCAAACTGTGTAGTTTTTTTGTAGCCTTAACTATCAATAAAATATAAATGTAAGCAACCTTTAGCAACAAAAAACAGTCTACTACATTTTTTGCCAGCAGGTAATAATATTTCTTTTTTCTTGAAGGACTGACAGTCAAAAAATGAAAGTACTTCAGTTAATTCTTCTTCTGAAAGATTTGTGTAACTTTTAATATGATTTTTTAAAATGCTTTCAGCCATATCCTAGTGTAGTATTTAAGGGTAAAAATACTAACTTTATAAAGACTCTCTTTAGTTTTTAAAAGAAAAAGGCATCAAATAAATTGATGCCTTTTGTGTTCGTTTTAGAAGATTTATCCTTTTATACTCTCAGGATTATATCCTAAATAAGGCACTTCTTTTTCAGCAAAATTAATTCCGTAATCTTCTAGCTCTTTTAAAATTGGTTCGTACACTTCTTTATTGATAGGTAATTGTACACCAGGAGTGGTAATATCACCGTTTAAGATGCGTACCGTAGCCATAGCTACAGGTAAACCAACTGTTTTTGCCATGGCAGTATAAGTTTGATCATCACCTTTAATCACCATACTACTTTCAATCTGGTATTTATCTTCTTTGTATTGGTATCCAAAAATATGATGCATTACAATCATATCTTTATCCTCAGCTTCAAGGGTCCAAGAATCCATCAATATTTTTTGTAAAATTTCAGCAGGAGTTGCGTTTTTCAACCCTACTTTTTTGTTCGGATTGAAGATGTCTAACTCTACAAATTTATCCCACATTAAATCATCTTGATCAATTTTTGCATACGAACGGAATTTTAATTCAACAGAATCTGAAGGAGAATAGGCTAAGAAAAGATTTGTAAAATCACGATAGCTCATGTTTTCAGAATCTTCGATAGTGTATGTATCATCAGTCATTCCTAACTGGACAAAAACATTCCAAGCACGAGAAAAACCAACTTTACGAATAGTTCCACGATACATGGTTTTAATATCTTCTAAACCATAAATACTTCTATACTTTAAAGAATCACGGTTTGCATACGCTTCAAATCTTCCACTGCCATTAATAGTTAAAAATTCAGTTCTTCTAAATAATTTTTGATATGGAATATACTTATAGGTTCCTTCTTGAATAAACATTGAAGCACCACCTTGACCTGCCAATACAACATTTCTTGGGTTCCAAGTAAACTTATAGTTCCATAAATTAGTATCACTTTCAGGAGCAACTAATCCACCGCAAAAAGATTCAAATAATAGCATTTTTCCGCCCTGTTCTTTAATACGATCAATAACTTGCATAGCACTCATGTGGTCAATTCCTGGATCTAGACCGATTTCATTCATAAACACTAATCCTTTAGTTTTAGCTTCTTCATCTAGAGCTTTCATTTCATCAGAAATATATGAGGCAGTAACCATGTGTTTCCCATAAGTAATACAGTCTTTAGCTACTTCAATATGAAAATGAGCAGGTAACATTGAAATAACGATATCTGCTTTTTGAATTGCGTTTGAGCGTTCTTCAGCATTAAAAACATCTAACTGAATGGCGGTAGCATTTGAATGATTGTTAACTTTAGATTGAGCACTATCTAGTGAAACATCACCAATAGTTATATGTAGGTTTTCTTGTGAAGATTTATCCAATAAATATTTTATAAGTGAAGAGCTTGATCTACCAGCACCAATTATCAATATATTTCTCATTATAATGTATTTTTGTTATCAATAAGTTTAGAGGCGACAATATCGCTAAAAAAGTTTAAATTTAAACAAAAACAGTTATAATGTATAAAAATTTAACAATAGCAGCGGTTTTAGGAGTAATTGCTGTTGTTTTAGGAGCTTTTGGAGCACATGCCTTAAAAGCAAAACTAACATCAGAAGCTATAGAGAGCTTTCAAACAGCAGTGCGCTATCAGTTTTTTCATGTGTTATTATTACTTTTTGTAAACATGTTTACTGAGTTTACAAATAAAGAAAAGAACAGGATTAGTTATTTTTTAATAGCTGGGATTTTATTGTTTTCAGGATCAATTTATCTAATTTATCTAGCGAATGTTCCTGCAAAAGGAATTTGGTTTGTAACACCTTTAGGAGGATTATTATTAATCGTGGGCTGGAGTCTATTAATATATAGCTTTTTCAAAAAAGTTATTAAAGGTTAAAGTTGATAAAATCTTTATATGATTCACCTTTTTAATCAAAAAGAACTATTTTTGTCCAAAATTAAACACAACTAAAATCTTTTAAGATGACAAATCTTGATACGAAAACGATATCGTTAGATAACTTAGGCATAAAAGACGCTACGGTTCGTTATCAATTAACTTCAGACGAGTTACACGACATCACTATTGAAAAAGAACAAGGAGTAGAAACCAGTTTTGGAGCATTAGCCGTTAAAACAGGTGAGTTCACAGGTCGTTCTCCAATGGATCGTTTTATCGTTAAAGACGATATAACTAAAGACCAAGTTTGGTGGGGAGATATTAACATTCCCTTCGATTCAGAAAAATTTGACAAGTTATACGATAAGGTAACTAATTATTTATCAAATAAAGAAGTGTTTGTGCGTGATAGTTATGCATGTGCAGACGAAGATTATAAGTTAAATATTAGAGTAGTAAACGAACACCCTTGGACTAACATGTTTGCACACAACATGTTTTTACGTCCTACAACAGAGGAGTTAAAGACTTTTTCGCCAGAATGGACAGTAGTAAATGCTCCAAATTTTATGGCTGATCCAGCAATAGACGGAACACGTCAACATAACTTTGCTATCTTAAACTTTACTAGAAAAATAGCATTAATTGGCGGTACAGGGTATACAGGAGAAATTAAAAAAGGAATTTTCTCTGCGTTAAACTTTATTTTACCAGTATTTAAAAACACCTTACCAATGCACTGCTCAGCAAACGTTGGTAAAGATGGAGATACTGCTATTTTCTTTGGGTTATCTGGTACAGGTAAAACTACTTTATCTACCGATCCAAATCGTAGTTTAATTGGTGATGATGAGCATGGTTGGACTGCTGAAAACACAATTTTTAATTTTGAAGGTGGATGTTATGCAAAAGTAATCGACTTATCTCAAGAGAAAGAACCAGAAATTTACGGAGCGATTAAAAGAGGGGCGATTCTTGAAAATATCGTAATGGATGACAAAGGAAATGTAGATTTTGCTGATACATCAATTACACAAAATACACGTGTAAGTTATCCTATTTATCACATTGAAAATATTCAAACACCATCTAAAGGTGCAAATCCAAAGAATATCTTCTTCTTAACAGCAGATGCTTTTGGAGTATTGCCTCCAATATCTAAATTAACACCAGGTCAAGCTGCATATCACTTTATTTCTGGGTACACAGCAAAAGTAGCAGGTACTGAGGCTGGAATTAATGAGCCATTACCAAGTTTTTCAGCTTGTTTTGGAGCTCCATTCATGCCATTACACCCAACACGTTACGCTGAAATGTTAAGCAAGAAAATGCAAGAAGCAGGAGTAAACGTTTGGTTAATTAACACCGGATGGACAGGAGGTGCTTACGGTACTGGTAGCAGAATGAAATTAAAGTACACTCGCGCTATGATTACTGAGGCTTTACAAGGTAATTTAGAAAACGTTGAATTTGTACAACACCCAATTTTTGGATTATCAATGCCAACTACTTGTGAAAATGTTCCTGATGAAGTGTTAAATCCAAAGCAAACATGGGCAGATAAAGATGCTTATGATGCAAAAGCTATGGAATTAGCAAATTCATTTAGAAAGAACTTTGCTCAGTTTGAAGAAATGGCAAGCGAGGAAATTATTAAAGGAGGACCAATAGCGTAACCTTTATAACATAAATACTAAGAAAGCATCCACTATGGATGCTTTTTTTGTGAAAAATACTCAGTATTTTAGCAATAAATAAATTTTAGCATGATTGTACAGGGAAATATAGTCGATATTCAAAACAAACGAATTTTTAAAGGAGAAGTTGAGGTTAAAGAAGGAAAGATTACACAAATTAGAGCAGTAGAACATACTGTAGAAAACTATATTTTACCTGGATTTATAGATGCGCATATTCATATAGAAAGCTCTATGTTAGTGCCATCAGAGTTTGCTAAAATAGCCGTAACACACGGTACGGTAGCAACAGTATCCGATCCGCATGAAATAGCCAATGTATTAGGTGTAAAAGGAGTAGATTTTATGATTGAAAACGGAAAAAAAGTTCCGTTAAAATTTAATTTTGGAGCGCCATCATGTGTACCAGCAACTTCTTTTGAAAGTGCAGGAGCTGTCATTGATTCAGAAGATATAAAAAAGATGATGGAGAATCCTGATATCAAATACTTAGCGGAGATGATGAATTACCCAGGGGTTATTTATCAAGATGAAGAAGTGTTGCAAAAAATCGCTTGGGCAAAACATTACAACAAACCTGTAGATGGTCATGCACCTGGACTACGAGGAGAAGATTTAGATAAATATATAGCGGCAGGAATTTATACCGATCACGAATGCTTTACCTATGAAGAAGGATTGGAGAAGTTAGAAAAGGGGATGAAAGTTATTATCCGTGAAGGAAGTGCTGCAAAAAACTTTGAAGCATTAATCGATTTACTTCCTGAATATTATGAGAATATGATGTTCTGTTCCGATGATAAACATCCAGATGATTTGTTATTAGGACATATCAACCAATTATGTGAGCGTACAGTAGCGAAAGGAATAGATGTTTTTAAAGTGTTACAAGCTGCTTGTATCAATCCAGTTGAGCATTACAATTTAGATGTAGGAAGATTGAATGAAGGAGATACGGCTGATTTTATCGTAGTAAAAGACTTACAAAAATTTGAAGTGCTTCAAACATACATTAACGGTGAGTTAGTGGCTGAAAACGGAAAATCATTTGTACAGCATGTAGACTTTGAAGTGTTGAATAATTTTGAGAATGATAAAAAGAGTGTTGTTGATTTTGCGTTTCATTCAGCATCTGAAAAGATTCGAGTGATAGAAGCTCTAGATGGAGAATTGGTGACGAATGAAATAGAAGCAGATTCGTTAATAAAAGAAGGAAATTTAGTTTCTGATGTAGCAAACGATGTGCTAAAAATGACGGTAGTAAATCGTTATCAAAATGCAGAACCTTCGATTGCGTTTATCAAAAACTTCGGACTAAAAGAAGGAGCGGTAGCGAGTTCTGTTGGTCATGATTCTCATAATATTATTGCAGTTGGAGTATCGGATGAATTGATTTGTAAGGCGGTAAATTTACTAATTGAAAATAAAGGAGGTGTTTGTGCAGTAACTACTTCCGAAGAAAAAGTTGTTCCGCTCCCTGTGGCAGGAATCATGTCTGATAAACCAGCAGTTGAAATAGGAAAAGCCTATGCAGAATTAGATGCTATGGCAAAACAATTAGGTAGTAAATTACGAGCCCCGTATATGACCTTATCTTTTATGGCGTTGTTGGTAATTCCATCCTTAAAACTATCAGACAAAGGCTTGTTTGATGGGAACACATTTAAATTTACTTCTTTAGAAGTTAAATAAACGAGAGTTTGAAGACAGAAAAAATTATATTAGGGATTGATCCAGGAACTTCTATCATGGGGTTCGGAATTATAAAGGTGGTAGGAAAAAAGATGGAATTTGTTCAAATGAATGAATTACTCTTAAAAAAATATGACGATCATTATTTAAAACTCAAAATTATTTTTGAACGAACCATTGAATTGATTGACACTTATCATCCAGATGAAATTGCATTAGAAGCTCCTTTTTTTGGTAAGAATGTGCAGTCAATGTTAAAATTAGGTAGAGCACAAGGAGTGGCTATGGCAGCAGGATTGTCAAGACAAATACCAGTAACGGAGTATGCACCTAAGAAAATAAAAATGGCAATTACAGGTAAAGGAACTTCTAGTAAAGAACAAGTAGCCTTAATGTTAAAATCGTTATTGAATTTAAAGGTGTTACCTAAAAACCTAGATGCGACTGATGGTTTAGCAGCTGCGGTATGTCATTTCTATAATTCAGGAACTAAAGTAGGGGGGAAGAACTATACAGGTTGGGCAGCATTTGTAAAACAGAACCCGAAAAAAATCAAAAACTGATTTTTTCAATGCTCAATTAACAGTAACAAATTATCAATTTCTAAAGCAGATTTTTTAGCAAAAATTTCAATAGATTATAAAGAATGTTTAGAAACTAAATATTGGTTGTCTTTATTAAAAGATAGTGAAGAGTTAAGAATAGATGAGTATGAGAAGTTGTTTGAAAAAGCTGATTAAATAGCTAAAATTTTATTTTCAATTTTAAAGAAAACAAGAATTAATAAATAATCTTGATAACTGATAACTGATAACTGATTTGGCAGGAATTTATCTACATATCCCGTTTTGTAAGCAAGCATGTTACTATTGCGATTTTCACTTTTCTACCTCTTTAAAAAAGAAAGAAGAGCTAGTTGCTTGCTTGGTAAAAGAGTTAGAATTGAGAAAGGAAGAACTACAGAACGAAGTAATAGAAACGATTTATTTTGGAGGAGGAACACCGAGTTTATTGTCGGTTGAAGAATTAAGGTTGTTGATAGATACTATTTATCAGAACTATACAGTAGTATCAAATCCAGAAGTTACCTTAGAAGCAAATCCAGATGATTTATCAGAAGAAAAAATAATTGAATTATCTAAAACCCCTGTTAACCGTTTAAGTATCGGTATTCAATCTTTTTTTGAAGAAGACTTACAGTTAATGAATCGTGCCCATAATGCGAAAGAGGCTAGAAAATGCCTGTCAACTGCCACTGGCAGTTTTGATAACATTACCATTGATCTGATTTACGGAGTTCCGAAAATGAGTAATGAACGTTGGAAGGCAAACCTACAAATTGCTTTCGATTTCGGGATCAATCATATTTCATCGTATGCGCTAACAGTAGAGCCTAAAACAGTGTTAGACTCGTTTATCAAGCAAGGAAAATATCCTGATGTTGACGAAACGATAGCTAAAGAACATTTTGATATTTTGGTAGCGGAAACTGCTAAAAATGGATTTGTTCACTATGAAATTTCCAACTTTGGAAAACCTAATTATTTTTCAAAGCATAATACGAGTTATTGGTTAGGAAAAAAATATATAGGAATTGGTCCTTCTGCACATTCATTCAATAAAACACATCGTAGTTGGAATGTAGCTAACAATGCAAAATATATCAAAGCAATTCAAGAAAGAAAACTCCCTTTGGAGCAAGAGAAACTCACTAAGAAAGATCAGTTTAATGAATATTTAATGACAGGATTAAGAACCATTTGGGGAGTGTCGTTAGAGAAAATAGAGGAGGATTTCGGGGAAGAATTTAGAAAAAATCTCCTTAAAAATGCTGAGAAGTTTATCAATCAAGGTTTGTTAGTTGTCACTTCGAGTAATTTTGGTAAGAATCAAAATTGTATCGAGAAGTTGAAAACTACATCAAAGGGAAAGTTCTTAGCAGATGGATTGGCTTCAGAATTATTTATTATTTAAGTATATTTGAGTATGATCGCAACAATTGAATACAACTCAAGAAAATACAAAATAGATTTATCAAAACCACTAGACATTTCAATAGCCATTGATGCCTCAAAAGAAAATGTAAATGCGTGGTATTTAGATGATCCTAAAATTTTCCCTGTTTCTGATGAGAATTGGATTGGAAGTGTACAACAAGGAGCTGATGTAAATTTTAATAACATACAATTTAATCCGCACTCACATATTACACATACCGAATGCGTGGGGCATATAACAGAAGAAGTTTATTCAGTAAATAAAGAACTATCAAGATTTTTCTTCTTAGCTGAAGTAGTGACTATTGCTCCAGAACAGTTAAAAAATAAGGACTTTGTAATTTCAAAAAAACAATTACAAAATGTTTTAGGAAATAAAAAGCGTGATGCAATAGTCATCAGAACCTTACCAAACCTGTCAGACAAAAAGTCGATGCGTTATTCAAATACAAATCCAACCTATCTGTTAGAAGAAGGCGCTATATACTTAAAAGAAAAAGGAATAGAACATTTACTAATTGATTTGCCGTCGGTAGATAAAGAAAAAGACGGAGGAAAATTATTAGCACATAATGCCTTTTGGAATACGCAAGGAATAACTAGAATGCAGGCAACCATTACGGAATTTATATATGTGCCCAATAAAATAAAAGATGGAACTTACTTTTTAAATCTAATGGTAGCGCCATTTGAAAACGATGCAACACCTAGTAAACCTACACTTTACGAAATTATTTAAAAATTTTTATGTTAGTGTATTCGTTTTTTTACTAGTTTTACACTTCAATCTAGAAATAATAATGACAATTTTTAATACATATAAGCAATGTAAATCGACTGTGGTAAGACACAGAAACGATCGGGCGATGTATGTATTATAACTATGTGTATATAAAATATAATGATTACAAAAAGTCCGACTGAAAAGTCGGACTTTTTACTTTTAGAACTAAAAACAACCACTAAACTTTAACTACATGAAAAAACTCTACTTTAATTATTTAAATACCTTCAAAGGTCTATCAAGCGAAGTATGGTGGCTCGCTTTAATAACTTTAATAAACAGAGCAGGGACCATGGTAATTCCGTTTATGTCATTGTATTTGAGAGAAAGTTTGCATTTTTCTTTAAATGATGTAGGTTGGATTATGACTTGCTTTGGATTAGGGTCTGTTGGAGGATCTTGGTTGGGAGGAAAATTAGCAGATAAAATAGGTTTTTACAAGGTGATGAAAACCAGTTTGTTTTTAACAGGATTACTCTTTGTAGCCTTACAGTTTGTAGATACTTTCTGGGGATTTTGTATTGGTATCTTTTTGGTGATGCTAGTAGCAGATACTTTTAGACCCGCTATGTTTGTAGCCTTAAATACTTATAGTAAACCAGAAAATAAAACACGTTCAGTAACCTTAATCCGTCTGGCAATTAACTTGGGTTTTTCTGCAGGGCCTGCTGTTGGAGGATTAATAATTACTTCATTAGGATATAGCGGATTGTTTTGGATAGATGGGGTTACTTGTGTTTTAGCAACTATATTATTAGTAAATGTGTTACATCCTAAAAAAGCAAGAGTATTAGATGAAATAAAGATAGAAAATCCAGAGTCGATTTTTTCAGATAAGGCTTTTTGGGTGTTTTTTGTAGGAATGTTTGTGTTCGGGTTTATTTTCTTACAATATTTCTCTACCATGCCACTGTATTATAAAGATATACATCATTTGACAGAGTTAGAAATAGGATTGTTAATGGGGATGAACGGATTTTTCATTTTCCTATTAGAAATGCCGCTCATTACTTGGTTAGAAAAAAGTAAGTATACTAAAGAGTTCTTAATGTTTCTTGGGCTATTACTAACAGGATTAAGTTTTGTAGTAATTAACTTAACCGGTTGGGTAGGAATTTTAATTGTAGGAATGTTACTGATGACAATAGGAGAGATGATTGCATTTCCTTTTTCAAATGCCTTTGTGATGGAGCGAGCAAAAAAAGGAAATCAAGGAGAATACATGGCATATTATAGTATTGCATTTTCTATGTCACACATATTTGGACATAATTCGGGAATGCAATTAATTGATAATATTGGATTTGATAATACATGGAACTTTATGATTGTATTATCAGGAGTTGGAGTGTTATTTTTATTTATGTTAATACGAATTGTAAAAAGAGAAAAAGTAATAGCATGGACTTAAACCAAGTAACAATTCCGTCTATAGATGTAAATCAATCTGTTGTATTTTATAAAAAACTAGGCTTGCATCTTATTGTAGATGCAAGCCCTAGATATGTTCGGTTTGAAGTGCCTGATGGAGAAGCAACTTTTTCAATTCACCAAGTAGAAAAGATGCCTAAAGTAGAGGGTATTACGTTGTATTTTGAAGATGAAAATTTAGATGAATTAGTAGAAAAACTACAAGAAAAAGGAATTCAATTCACTCAATTACCAATAGACCAGCGATGGTTATGGAGAGAAGCCCACTTGTTAGATCCAGATGGTAATAAATTAATTCTGTTTAAAGCAGGAGAGCATAGAAAAAATCCGCCTTGGCGAATCAAATAAGAAATAGAAGTTTTTATCTTTGAATATTTTAATTAAGAAAATAAACGATGAATATACAAGACGCACAAAAACAAGTAGACGATTGGATTAAAAATCATGGAGTACGTTACTTTAACGAGTTAACAAATATGGCGCAACTAACTGAAGAAGTTGGAGAAGTAGCTCGAATTATTGCGCGTCGTTATGGAGAGCAAAGTGAGAAAGAAAGTGATAAAAACAAAGATTTAGGAGAAGAATTAGCAGATGTAATGTTCGTAGTGTTGTGTTTAGCAAACCAAACAGGAGTAAACTTACAAGAAGCTTTTGATAAGAAGTTAGATATTAAAACGAAACGAGATCACGATCGTCATCATAATAATGAAAAACTGAAATAAATGAGTCTCATAAAAAATATACAAAAAGGAAGTTTTTGGATTAATGTTTTAAAAGTAGGAACCCCATTTTTAGTAATCGTAGCTGTTTTTTCTCTATTCTTTAAAACAGGGGGAGCTATTTTTTCAGGAGACTTTGAAACTGTATACAATGTACACTTCGCAAATAAACAATGGATTCGCTTTTGGCTAAGTAAAATTGTAATTGCACTTATTTATAGTATATACATTGTAAATAAAAAAACGAAATAGTTTTTTATGGATTTAAGACTAAAAACTGAAGAATTTAATTCAGGTACTCATATAACCATTTCAGGTTCAAAAAGTGAATCGAATAGATTGTTGATTTTACAACAATTATATTCAGGTTTACAAATTGAAAATTTGTCAGATTCTGACGATACACACCATTTACAAGGAGCGTTAACCTCTGATAATATAGTTGCAGATATTGGACATGCAGGAACTGCGATGCGCTTTTTAACTGCTTTTTTTGCAACACAAGAAGGCGTTACAAAAATATTGCAAGGATCAGACCGCATGCACAATCGACCGATTGAAATTTTGGTTAATGCGCTTCGCGATTTAGGAGCATCTATAGATTATGTAGAAAAAGAAGGATACCCTCCGCTTAAAATATCGGGAAGAAAACTAACAAAAGAGAAAGTTTCAATTAATGGAAATGTAAGTAGTCAATATATTTCAGCATTACTATTAATTGCTCCAAGCTTAGAAAAAGGATTGGAAATTGAATTGGTCGGAAAAATTACGTCGGTTCCCTATATTAATATGACTTTACAATTATTAGCTCAATTAAAAATTGAAGCTGAGTTTAAAGGACAAGCCATTAAAATTAAGCCAAAACCAACTGTAAAAAAGCAAGTGATTGTTGTAGAGTCAGATTGGAGTTCCGCTTCCTATTTTTATTCAATTGTTGCATTAAGTAAAATTGGTTCTTCGGTAAAACTTTCAGCGTATAAAAAAGATAGTTTACAAGGAGATAGTTGTCTGTCAGAAATATATAAGCATTTTGGTGTAGCCACAACTTTTGAAGAAAACTCAATTCTTTTAACAAAAGAGAGAGAGCATAATTCAGCAGCACTTAATCAAGACTTAAAAAATGCCCCAGATATTGCACAAACTATTGCAGTCACATGCTTCGGATTAGGGGTTGCTTGTGATTTATCAGGATTACATACGTTAAAAATTAAAGAAACTGATCGATTAGAAGCGCTACGCGAAGAGTTGGCAAAACTAGGAGCAGAAATTTCAGTTACTAATGAAAGCTTACACTTAAAAACATCTTCAAAAATTAAAGAAAATATTCAAATAGCAACTTATAACGATCATCGAATGGCAATGGCATTTGCACCGTTAGCCTTAAAAGTTCCTATAGAAATTTTAGAAGCTGAAGTAGTAACTAAATCCTATAGAAGTTTTTGGAAAGATATGTTTTGTGTAGGAATTGAGAATGTTACCATAAAATAATACGACAATCACTTGACAACGCCTATGTTGAAATTGTATATTTGCCACCGTTAAGAAAATTTTACAAATGAAATTATCAAATTTTAGTTTTGAATTGCCACCAGAATTATTGGCAGAGTACCCTTCAGAGCACAGAGATGAAGCACGTTTAATGGTATTACATCGCGATACCCAAAAAATCGAACATAAATTGTTTAAAGATTTAATCAATTATTTTGATGAGGGAGATGTAATGATGTTAAATAATACGAAGGTTTTTCCTGCTCGCATGTTCGGGAATAAGGAGAAGACAGGAGCTCGTATTGAAGTGTTCTTACTACGCGAATTAAATGCTGAAAATCGTTTGTGGGATGTATTAGTAGACCCAGCAAGAAAGATAAGAATAGGAAACAAATTATTTTTTGGAGAAGATGAAAGTTTAGTAGCTGAAGTTATAGATAATACAACTTCACGTGGAAGAACTTTACGATTCTTATTTGACGGTCCTTACGAAGAATTTAGAAAGAAATTAATCGAATTAGGAGAAACTCCGTTACCAAAATATATTAAAAGAGAGGTAGAACCAGAAGATGAAGATCGTTACCAAACTATTTTTGCAAAGCATGAAGGTGCAGTAGCAGCTCCAACAGCAGGACTACATTTCTCTAAACACTTAATGAAGCGTTTAGAAATTAAAGGAGTAGATTTTGCTGAAACTACATTACATGTAGGTTTAGGTACTTTTAATCCAGTTGAGGTTGAAGATTTATCAAAGCACAAGATGGATTCAGAGCAGATTGTTATTCCTCAAGCTAGTGCAGATATGGTAAATAATGCAATAACAAAGAAAAAAAGAGTATGTGCAGTAGGTACTACGGTGATGAGAACAATTGAGTCATCAGTATCTTCTAGTAATGAATTAAATGCTTATGAAGGATGGACAAATAAGTTCATTTTTCCTCCATATGATTTTAGTATTGCTAACTGCATGGTAACTAATTTTCATACACCAAAATCAACGTTGTTGATGATGGTTTCTGCATTTGCAGGGCATGATTTTATGATGGAAGCATACCAAGAAGCAATTAAAGAAAAATATAAATTTTACTCGTATGGAGATGCGATGTTAATTTTATAAAATAGTTTTTTAAACCAAAAACAAAACCTCACAAGTTACTTGTGAGGTTTTGTGTATTTTTGTACCTGATGATAGTAAAGAAGAAAGACATACGCGCATTAACTAAAGAGCAGCTCCGTAATTTTTTTGTTGAAAATGGAGATAAAGCTTTTCGTGGTAATCAAGTATACGAATGGTTATGGCATAAAGCTGCCCATTCTTTTGACGATATGACGAGTCTGTCTAAGGCTACGCGAAAAATGTTAGATGAAAACTTCGTAATTAATCATATTGAAGTTGATACAATGCAGCGTAGTAATGATGGTACCATAAAAAATGCGATTAAGCTCCATGATGGGTTAATTGTGGAGTCAGTTTTAATTCCTACTGAAAAACGTACCACTGCTTGTGTGTCTAGTCAAGTAGGTTGTAGTTTAGATTGTAAGTTTTGCGCAACAGCTCGTTTAAAACGTATGCGTAATTTAAATGCAGATGAAATCTACGATCAAGTTGTGGCAATTGATAAGCAAAGTAGACTATACCATAATCATAAACTTTCAAATATTGTTTTTATGGGGATGGGAGAGCCTTTAATGAATTATAACAATGTAATTAAAGCTATTGATAAAATAACTTCAGAAGAAGGTTTAGGAATGGCTGCTCGTAGAATTACAGTATCAACTTCAGGCGTGCCTAAGATTATTAAAAAAATGGCAGATGACGAAGTTCGTTTTAATTTAGCAGTATCGCTACATTCTGCTATTGATGAGGTTCGAACATCTATAATGCCTTTTAATGCTACTTTTCCTTTAAAAGATTTAAAAGAAGCTCTGGAGTATTGGTACGAAAAGACCAATCGAAAAATAACTTATGAGTATGTTGTTTGGAATGGAATTAATGATCGAAAAGAAGATATTGATGCGTTGGTTCGATTCTGTAGTTATGTTCCTTGTAAAGTCAATTTAATTGAATATAACCCAATAGATGATGGAGAGTTTCAGCAAGCTTCAGATAGGGCTTTAAATAATTATATTTCCAATCTTGAAATGAATGATATTGTGGTAAATGTACGTCGTTCTCGCGGAAAAGATATTGATGCTGCTTGTGGGCAGTTAGCTAATAAATCCTAGGTTTACATAAACAGAAAAACGATAAGAAAAGAGACTAGCATTAAACTTAAGTCGATAATAGCTTTGTAAAGTTTTAGTTTTTTTGAGAAAGCTAATACGGTTATATCTAATATTCCTAAGAAAAATATAGAAGGAAGACCTAAAAAAGTGTACGGTAAAATAACAGGATTCCCTAAACAAGAACGTTGATTACTGTCAGAAATATAAATACCAAACAATATAAAACAGGTACAGATTATAATAAAAATAACCCCTCTTGTTTTTAAATGTTTCATATTTTGTTTTTAATCAAAAGTAAACATTTTTTATTCTTATTTTTGTTTACTATATGAAGCCAGTAGAGCAAATAAAACTTCCGATTGCTAAAGAAATGGAACTCTTTGAAACTAAGTTCAAAGACTCGATGTTGTCTAAAGTTCCATTATTAAACAGAATTACTTATTATATCGTTCGTAGAAAGGGAAAACAAATGCGGCCAATGTTTGTGTTTTTAGTCGCAAAAATGGTTTCTAATGGCGGTTTTGATGAACGTACATATCGTGGAGCATCTGTGGTAGAACTAATTCATACGGCAACATTGGTACATGATGATGTAGTTGATGATAGTAATCGCCGTAGAGGTTTTTTCTCAATCAATGCGCTTTGGAAAAATAAAATAGCTGTTCTAGTAGGTGATTACTTACTTTCAAAAGGGTTATTACTCTCTATAGATAATGAAGATTTCGATTTGTTAAAGTTGATTTCCATCGCTGTACGAGAAATGAGTGAAGGAGAGTTATTGCAAATCGAAAAAGCTCGTAAACTTGATATCACCGAAGAAATTTATTTTGAAATTATCCGCCAAAAAACAGCTACGTTAATTGCAGCTTGTTGTGGTATTGGTGCTGCATCAGTTGGAGCGAATAATAAAACAGTGCAACAGATGCGAAAGTTCGGCGAATACATAGGTATTGCTTTTCAAATTAAGGATGATTTATTTGATTATACTGAAGATAAAATAGGAAAGCCAACAGGAATTGATATCAAAGAGCAAAAAATGACGCTTCCGTTGATTTATACGCTGAATAACTGTTCAAAAAAAGAAAAATCGTGGTTAATTAACTCCGTAAAAAAACATAATACAAATAAAAAGCGTGTAAAAGAAGTAATTGCTTTTGTAAAACAAAACGGAGGTTTAGAATATACGACTGCTAAAATGCATGATTATAAAAATAAGGCATTAGCTATTCTGAATAATTACCCTGATTCGGAATATAAAAGCTCTTTACTTCAAATGATTGATTATGTTGTAGAGCGTAAGATTTAAAGGGAAGGATTATTGCTTTTAATTTCCCATATTTCTAAGCTTATGTAGTCTTTAAGTTTATTTAAACTTATACATAGGTTATTAATAAAGCAATCATACATTTCAATGTTGTTTAAAGGGTCTTCTTTTAAAAAGTAGCCTTCGGGTAAATTTTCATTAATAGAGTTGTAGAATAAATCAAAGTGTTTTAAATCGAATAAATATTTAATTCGAGTAATCTTTTCATGTTGAAACCAAAGAAAACAATTTGAATTGAATTTTTTTCCAAAAATATAAACTTCAGAAAGTTTTTGACTTTTGTACAGCTTGCCCATATGAGAGTTTACTTCAATGAATTTCAAATCTATTGAACAATCTTCAAAAGGTATACCTAGAGTGTATGGAAGTTTATTAATGAACATTTTACTAGTTGTTTAAAAATTAGTCTAAATTCCAAAATACATCATTCATAGTATCTGGATTAGTAGTTCCAGAAGCTTGTTCTAGCCAATCATCTTTATAAGAGTTATCCATAAAATTAGGGTTGTTATATTTGAGACTATCTTTACTATCCCATCTAGATTTCAACTCCTTTTCTATGTTTTTATACCATTTTTTTAGATTATAAATGAAATTACCATAATCATAAAAATATTTTAAGTAATTAAAATTTTCTGGAAACTTTTTGTTAGGGAATTTATATTGAAAATATTCAAACTCATTATAATCTAGTAGTAATGACTCAGTTTTATTTATTTCTTCTTTATAAATAGTATTTATGTAGTTTTTTATATAAGGGAGCTTAATGAAATCTTCATGATCTAAGTCAAACCACTCAAAATGAAAATACAACCAGTTTATATAGTTAATATCTTGTTTCATAAGTGAACTAACACTTTTATTGGGGTGTTTTTTAAAACCTTCCGGTAGTATTTCTTTTGAAAAGTTTTTAATATTTATTTCATTTTTCGATTTATTCTCTAGCTCCTCAAGTGATATTTTCTTTCTTTTAATTTCTGAAATTAAAAAACTGATCTCTATATAACAAGTCAATTGATAGTCATTATTGTTTGTTAAATCAATTTTTGAATCTATTATAAAAGAATTAGATAAATATTCAAGAATTTCATCTTTTAAAAGTTTAGAATCTTTGTAAAAGTGTGATAGGTTTTTAACTTGCTTTATTTTAAAACTTAGGTCTATTTTACTTTGAGATTCTTCATCAAAACTTAGTGTTATTTTATCTTTCCAATATTCATTTTCCTTGATAGATTTAATGTCTGTTTCAAAATCCAAAAAGAGTAAAGCAATTTTCATTAATAAACTTTTAAATTTTATAAATATACTAAAACTATTAAAGTATTAATCATGCTTAATTAAAAAGTGAAAAACCTCGAGACATGTCTCGAGGTTTTTAAATATTTAGGTGTCGAATTTCTCGACTACATCATTCCTGGCATTCCACCACCCATTGGAGGCATTCCACCACCTGCAGGAGCATCTTCTTTAATATCAACTAAAGCACACTCAGTAGTTAAGATCATTCCAGCAACAGAAGCAGCGTTTTCTAAAGCTACACGAGTTACTTTCTTAGGATCAATAATACCAGCCTCTAACATATCTACATATTGTTCAGATTTAGCATCATATCCAAAGTCTTTTTTGCCTTCTAATACCTTGTTAATTACAACAGAACCTTCACCACCAGCATTTTCAACAATCGTACGTAATGGAGATTCAATAGCTCTATTCACAATTTGAATACCTGTAGTTTCGTCTAAGTTCTCTGTAGTAATTGCTTCTAGCACTTTTTTAGCGCGTACCAAAGCAACACCACCACCAGCAACAATTCCTTCCTCTACAGCAGCTCTTGTAGCGTGTAAAGCATCATCAACACGGTCTTTCTTTTCTTTCATTTCTACTTCAGAAGCAGCACCAACATATAATACAGCAACTCCACCTGCTAATTTAGCTAAACGCTCTTGTAATTTTTCACGATCGTAATCAGAAGTCGTAGATTCAATTTGCGCTTTAATTTGGTTTACACGAGCTTTAATTTGTGTTTGCTCACCAGAACCATTAACAATAGTTGTATTGTCTTTATCAATAGTTACAGTTTCAGCAGTACCTAATAAATCTAAGGTTGCATTTTCTAAAGAGAAGCCTCTTTCTTCTGAAATTACAGTACCACCAGTTAAAATAGCGATGTCTTCTAACATTGCTTTTCTACGGTCACCAAACCCAGGAGCTTTTACAGCAGCAATTTTTAATCCACCACGTAATTTGTTAACAACTAAAGTAGCTAATGCTTGTCCGTCAACATCTTCAGCAATAATTAATAAAGGCTTTCCTGATTGTGCAACAGGCTCTAAAATTGGAAGGATTTCTTGTAAATTAGAAATCTTTTTATCAAATAATAAGATATATGGATTGTCTAAATCAGCAATCATTTTATCAGCATCTGTTACAAAGTATGGCGATAAATACCCACGATCAAACTGCATTCCTTCAACAACGTCAACATAAGTATCCATTCCTTTGGCTTCTTCTACAGTAATAACACCTTCTTTACCAACTTTACCAAAAGCAGTAGCAATTAAATCGCCAATAACTTGATCATTATTAGCAGAGATAGAGGCTACTTGTTGTATTTTTTCTGAAGAATCACCAACTTCTTTTGATTGTTTTGTTAAGTCTTCGGTAATAGCAGCAACAGCTTTATCAATACCGCGTTTTAAATCCATTGGATTAGCACCAGCAGCAACGTTTTTTAATCCTTCTTTTACAATTGCTTGTGCTAATACAGTAGCAGTTGTAGTACCATCACCAGCTAAATCGTTAGTTTTAGAAGCTACTTCTTTAACCATTTGAGCTCCCATGTTTTCTAACTCATCTTCTAACTCTACTTCTTTAGCCACAGTAACACCATCTTTGGTTACGTGAGGAGCTCCGAATGATTTAGAAATAATAACGTTACGTCCTTTAGGTCCTAAAGTTACTTTTACTGCATTTGCTAATGCATCTACACCACGCTTTAATCCGTCGCGAGCGTCTACATCAAATTTTATATCTTTTGCCATGTTTGTTGTTTTTAGCTTATAGCTATTAGCACTTGGGTGCTAGCTAAAAATTATTAATTTATTAAAGTTGTATCTAAAGGCTAAAAGCCAATAGCTGGAATCGATTTTTAGATAATAGCGAAGATGTCGCTTTCTCTCATAATTAAATAATCTTTTCCTTCTAATTTAAGTTCAGTACCAGCGTACTTTCCGTATAAAACAGTGTCACCAACTTTTACAGTTAAAGGTTCATCTTTTGTTCCGTTTCCTACGGCAACTACAGTACCTTTTTGTGGTTTTTCCTTTGCGTTGTCAGGGATGATAATTCCTGATGCTGTAGTAGTTTCTGCTGCAGCTGGTTCAACAAGAACTCTGTCTGCTAAAGGTTTAATGTTTAATCCCATTTTATATATTTTTGATTAAATTAATTTTTACTGGTTAAGTTTTGTCAGAAATTATGCCATTAGATTTTTGCTGACATTTTTTCTAACAGATTAGATTTATAAATAAAAAAAATGCCAACGTGTCATTTACGTTGGCATTTCATATTGTATTTTGTAAAAACTACTGAGCGCTATCTTTAGCAGTATCTGTTGCTGCCGGTGTAGCAGGAGTAGTTGTAGTTTCAATATTGTTTAAAGTTTCATTTAATTGAGGAGCATCAGCTGCGTTACCTCTTGGAATAGCAAAATTTGCTAATAAAATTAAAGCAAACATAGTAATAGCTAATGTCCAAGTAGTTCTGTCTAAAAAGCTATTTGTATTTTGTACACCTCCAATGTTTTGAGCACCACCTCCTCCAAATGATGAAGATAATCCTCCACCTTTAGGATTTTGAACCATTACAATTAAGATTAATGCTATTGCAACAATCAATATTAAAACTAAAAGTAAAGTATACGTTGTCATCTATTTATTGTTTTGTAAAATTTGTATTCTTTTAATTTGGTCTGCAAAGAAACCACTTTTTTCTGGATATTTCAAACTTAATATTTTATATGCTTGAATAGCACTGTCATATTTCTTCTGTTCTAAGTATACCTTAGCTAGGGTTTCGGTAGCTAATTGATTATTTTGCTGATTTTCGGATACTTTTATATCTGCAGTATTTGTTTTACTAGGACGAGATATTTTTGGAGTAGTTTCAATAAAACGATCAATAATAGCCTCGTGTTCAGATTTTACTGGAGCTTCTTGTTGCTGCTTGTTTGGAACCTTATTATCAGAAGTTCTTACAATAGCTTTTTTAGAAGATAATTGTAACCATTGATTAAAAGAAAAAGTTTCTTTTTCTGTAAACGAAAGAGGTTTTCCTATAGCTAAACCCTCTTCTATAACTGAAAATTTTGTTGTTTTTCTTCTGTTAAGAATTTTGTCTTTTAAGCTATTTTTTTCTTCTTTTTTAGGTATTTCTTTAAAAGTTTGAGAAGTAATAAAGTCAAATAAAACAGTTCTGTCATTAGTGTGAGAAGCTGTTATTTTTAACTCGTTATTATATTTATAGCTTTCTTGATTCTTTAAAACTTTTAAACGAAGGGCTCTAGCAGATTGAAAATAAGGATATTCTTGAATAATAGCAGTGATATCTGAAAGATGTTCTTGCGAAATTAATTCAGGTTTTTCTAATAATTGTATGTATGTGTCTTTTTTCAAAATTATCCCCAGTCTCCTACAGAAGCATTAAAAATATCTTGTGTAATTCGTTCTAAAATTTCATCTAACGCGGTTTCTAACACAGTACCTGTTAACTGTTGGTTAGCTCCATAATCGTAATAAAAAGAAAAACGTTTTTCAAAATTTTTCTTTTCATTTAAGTTGTTAACAAAATTTACGTTTACAGTAATTGTTAATCGGTTTTGAGCAGCAGTTTGCTGTGCGGTAGCACTCATTGGCGTAACACGGTAATCAACAATTTCACCTGAAAAATGTAAATCACCACCAGAAGAAACTAGAGTTAAGTTGGTTTGGCGTGTAAATAAATCTTGTAAGTCTTGTGTGAATTTTTGACTTAAAGTAGGCTCTACTAATGGAGCTTGGTTAGGGAAAAAATCAACCTGAATTGTTTTTGCATTTCCTGTATCTCCTCCTGTAAAAGAGTATGCTCCACAGCCTAACATTAAAATGATTGTGGTAATGAAAGTAATAGTGTAAAATAAATTTTTCATAAAATCAAATGTAAACAAATTCAAGTTTTATAATGGTATACGACTACTATTATAAGTCGTATTGTTTTATTTTTCGGTATAAAGTTCTTTCAGAAATTCCTAACTCTTTAGCAGCTAACTTACGTTTTCCGTTGTTTTTTTCAAGAGATTTTTTTATCATTTCAATTTCTTTTTCTTGTAATGATAAACTTTCATCTTCCTCAATAGTTTCCGCATAATCATACTCACTTTGGTGAGAAGATGATTTAGGTATTTGTACTACTTCGATGTTTGAAGCTTCTGACAACTCTTGATCTTGATATATACGTTCAATTAAACGATGATTGTCTTCTTGAACTTGTTCAGGGTCATCATTTTGCATTAAGTCTAACGTTAGTTTTTTTAGATCATTAATGTCGTTACGCATATCAAACAAGATTTTATACATGATATCTCGTTCGTTAGCAAAATCTGATTGATTTACAGTTTTACCCCCGACTACAGCAGGTAAATTACTACGATTTTCTGGTAAATATTGAACTAGTTTTTCAGGAGTAATTAATCTGTCTTCTTCAACGATTGATACTTGTTCAGCAATATTTTTTAATTGACGGATATTGCCAGGGAAACGATAGTTTAATAAAATTTTTACTGCATTTTCATTCAATCGTATGGTTGGCATTCGGTATTTTTGTGCAAAATCGGCAGCAAACTTTCTAAATAACAAATGTATGTCCTCTCCACGTTCCCTCAAAGGAGGCAATGGAATTTCTATAGTGCTTAAGCGATAGTATAAATCTTCACGAAATTTTTCTTTAGAAATAGCCTCGTGCATATTTACATTGGTAGCAGCTACAATACGAACATTTGTTTTTTGCACTTGAGAAGAGCCTACTTTTATAAACTCTCCATTTTCTAACACACGTAGCAAGCGTACTTGAGTTGTTAATGGTAATTCTCCAACTTCATCTAAAAAGATAGTACCACCATCAGCAACTTCAAAATATCCTTTTCTGGTCTGCGTAGCTCCTGTAAAAGCTCCTTTTTCATGCCCAAATAATTCACTATCAATAGTTCCTTCAGGGATAGCACCACAGTTTACAGCAATATATTTTGCGTGTTTTCTGTGTGATAATTGATGAATTATCTTTGGAATGTTTTCTTTTCCAACACCACTTTCACCAGTAACTAATACTGAAATATCAGTAGGAGCTACTCGAATCGACTTTTCAATTGCGCGATTGAGCTGAACATCGTTACCGATAATGCCAAAGCGTTGTTTTATAGCTTGTAAATTTTCCATATGCCTTTTTAATTTCCCCTAAAAGGGAAAATAGTTTTATAAATTTTTACCAACCACAATAGTTTTCTTCCTTTTGGGAAGGATTAAGGATGGGCTTTAATTATTGTCAGAATATCCAACAGCCGTACCTTTTAAAGTAGTTGAAGTACAGTTTTCAATTTTTACATTTACAAAATCACCTATCTTATAGTTCTCCTTAGGAAAAACTACTACGGTGTTTTGTGTATTACGACCTTTCCATTCGTTTTCGTTTCTCTTTGAAGTTCCTTCGATTAAAACTTCTTGAATTTGACCAATATTTTCTTTGGTTCTGTATAAACTGTGTTCTTGTTGTAAATCGATGATTTCCTGTAAACGACGTTTTTTGATAGCTAAAGGAACATCATCTTCCATTTTTTTAGCAGCTAAAGTTCCTGGCCTTTCAGAGTATGCGAACATAAAACCGAAACTATATTTTACATGGTGCATTAGGTCTAAAGTATCTTGATGATCTTGTTCTGTTTCTCCACAGAAACCAGCAATCATATCTTGACTTAGAGCCATTTCAGGAATAATCTTATAAATATCGTTAACTAACTCCATGTATTCTTCGCGAGTATGTTGGCGATTCATAGCTTTTAACATGGCGTTACTTCCACTTTGAACTGGTAAGTGAATGTATTTACAAATGTTTTGGTGTTTTGCCATTACATGAATTACATCCAAGGTCATATCCTGAGGATTGGATGTAGAAAAGCGGAAACGCATTTTCGGGAATTCAGTAGCACACATGTCTAGTAATTGAGCGAAATCTACAGCAGTCGCTTGTGCTAATTCTGAAGCTTTCTTGAAATCTTTTTTCAATCCACCACCATACCATAAGTAAGAATCTACATTCTGACCTAGCAAAGTAATTTCTTTAAAATTCTTTTCTTGCATACTGCGGATTTCTTCAATAATACTCTTTGGGTCACGACTGCGCTCACGACCACGAGTAAAAGGAACCACACAAAATGTACACATATTGTCACAACCACGAGTAATTGAAACAAATGCAGAAACTCCGTTAGAGTTTAAACGAACAGGAGAAACATCGGCATAGGTTTCTTCCTTGGATAAAATTACATTTACAGCATCACGACCTGCATCTACCTCTTCTATTAAATTTGGTAAATCACGATAGGCGTCTGGTCCTACAACTAAGTCGACGATTTTCTCTTCCTCTAAAAATTTCTCTTTTAATCGTTCAGCCATACAACCTAACACACCAACTTTCATAGTTGGATTTGTTTTTTTAACAGCGTTGTATTTTTGAAGTCTGTTACGAACAGTGGTTTCTGCTTTTTCACGAATAGAGCAAGTGTTTACCAATACCAAATCAGCATCTTCTAGGTTTTGTGTAGTGTTAAAACCTTGTTCAGCTAAAATTGACGCCACAATTTCGCTATCGTTCATGTTCATTTGACAACCATAACTTTCAATAAAAAGCTTTTTGCTGTTTCCTTCTTTGTGTTCTGTAACAAGGGCTTTCCCTTGTTTCTTCTCATCAATTACTTTCTCTACGTGTTCCATAAATCCTAAAATCGTACTAAATATAGGGTGCAAAGATACAACCAAAATGTGTAATTTGTGACAAATTGACATGGATAGTTTTTTTAATAAAAAGTAAAATTTTGTTAAAAATGATTCATTAAAAAAAAACTATATACTTTTGCAAACTGAATTACGCCTATATTAATAAGGTGTAAATGAGATAAGAGATATAAGACGTATGGCAAAAAATTTAGTAATAGTTGAGTCACCTGCTAAAGCGAAAACGATAGAGAAGTTTTTAGGAAAGGACTTTCGGGTTGAATCTAGTTTTGGACACATTGCAGACTTACCATCTAAAGAATTAGGTGTAAATGTAGAAGGAGATTTTAAACCGAAATATATAGTTTCTACTGATAAAAAAGCAGTGGTAAAAAAACTGAAAGATTTAGCAAAAAAAGCAGAAACTGTTTGGTTAGCATCCGATGAAGACCGCGAAGGAGAGGCAATTGCATGGCACTTAGCGGAACAATTAAAGTTAAAAGATGAGAACACAAAACGTATTGTTTTTAATTCTATTACTAAAAAGGCGATTTTAAAAGCAATTGAAAATCCGCGTACAATTAATTATAATCTAGTTGATGCACAACAAGCACGACGTGTGTTAGATAGAATTGTAGGATATGAGCTATCTCCTGTTTTGTGGAGAAAAGTAAAACCAGGATTATCTGCGGGTAGAGTACAATCGGTAGCAGTACGTTTGATTGTAGAGCGTGAAAGAGAAATAGAAGGGTTCACTCCTGTGGCTTCTTATCGAGTTGATGCAGAGTTTGTAAATGCAGAAGGTAAAAAATTTAAGGCAAAACTTGCGAAGAATTTCTCAACAAAAAAAGAAGCTGAAGACTTTTTGAATTCTTGTTTAGACGCAGAATTCTCTGTAGCAGATTTACAAAAAAAACCAGCAAAAAAATCTCCAGCACCGCCATTTACAACATCTACTTTACAACAGGAAGCATCAAGAAAATTAGGTTTTCCTGTTGCTAAAACGATGATGGTAGCACAACGTTTGTATGAAGCAGGGTTGATAACCTATATGAGAACAGATAGTGTGAACTTATCTGATGATGCAAAAAATGCTGCTCAAGCTGAAATCATTGCTTCTTATGGTGAAGAATATAGTAAACCACGTAATTTCTCTACGAAATCAAAGGGAGCACAAGAAGCACACGAGGCGATTCGTCCAACCAATATGGAGAACCATGAGATTACAGGCGAATACGATCAAACAAGACTCTATAGTTTAATTTGGAAACGTACACTAGCCTCACAAATGAGTGAAGCACAATTAGAACGTACTGTTGTAAAAATAGACAACAATAAAAACAAGAAGCAATTTACTGCAAACGGAGAGGTAATCACTTTTGAAGGTTTCTTAAAAGTATATTTAGAAGGAACCGATAATGAAGAAGAGGAACAAGCAGGTATGTTACCTAAAATGAAGGTGAAGGAGCAATTAATTAATGAGTTAATTACAGCAACTGAACGTTATACACGACCATCAGCGAGGTTTTCAGAAGCAGCTTTAGTAAAACGTTTAGAGGAATTAGGAATTGGTCGTCCTTCTACGTATGCACCTACTATTTCAACAATTCAAAGAAGACAATATATAGAAAAAGGTACTGTAGAAGGAAAGGAAAGGAATTACACACAATTAAGTTTAGCAAACCAAACAGTGTCAGAACAACTCTTAACAGAAAGAGTAGGTTCTGATAAAGGAAAATTAGTTCCAACAGATATTGGAAACATTGTAAATGATTTCTTAGTAGCTAATTTCGATACTATTTTAGACTATGGTTTTACAGCCAAAGTAGAAAATGAGTTTGATGATATTGCTGAAGGAAAAGAAGATTGGACAGCGATGATTAAAGATTTCTACAAAAATTTTCATGTAGTTGTAGAAGATGTTGCTGAAAATGCTGAAAGAGCAAAAGGAGAACGTTTGTTAGGGGTTGACCCAGAAAGCGGTAAAAATGTATATGTGCGTTTAGGGCGTTATGGAGCAATGGTACAAATAGGAGAAGCGACAGACGAAGAAAAACCTCGTTTTGCCAGTCTACAAGGAGATCAAACAATGAATTCGATTACCTATGAAGAGGCAATGGATTTATTTAAGTTACCAAAAACATTGGGAGACTATGAAGAAAAAGAGGTAATTGTAGCTAACGGAAGATTTGGCCCTTATATTAAGTTTGATGGTAAGTATGTGTCGTTAGACAAAGGAGAAAATCCAATGTCAGTAGACATGGATAGAGCTATAGAACTAATAGAAGCAAAACGGAAAGCAGATGCACCTATTGGAGAATACGACGGTATGCCAATTCAAAAAGGAGTTGGGCGTTTTGGACCTTTTATTAAATGGAATTCTATTTTTATCAATGTCAATAAAAAGTACGATTTTGATAATTTAAGTCAAGCAGACTTAGAAGAGTTAATCGAAGATAAAAAACGAAAAGAGCGTGAAAAATTAATACATAATTTTGAAGAAGTTGGTATTCGTGTTGAAAAGGCACGTTGGGGGCGCTTTAATGTAATAAAAGGAAAAATAAAAATAGAGCTTCCTAAAACCACAGAAATAGAAAAGCTAACACAAGAAGAGGCTGTTAAAATGATAGAGGCGAAAACACCAAAGAAAAAAACAACCAAAAAGAAAGCTGTCAAAAAAAAATAAAGAAGCTTTCAAAAAAAAAATAGTTTAGTATATTGCGACCCTTAAATTCCCCTTATCAATGAATATAGACTTCTTTACCCCTGTTGAAGATTCTGTAGCTGCTTATGTAGTTATACAACCTTCTGCTGTATTAGGTAGGAATATTCAGATTCATACTGTTCAAGATGGTTTTCCAGATTTAACGGAAGTTTCTATAGCTGTTTTAGGCGTTAAAGATGATAGAGGTGCAATAGATAATTTTGGTACAGGTAAAGAACTGCACGAAATACGTAAGCATTTATATCAATTATTCCCTGGTAATTGGCATACGCGTATAGCGGATCTTGGGGATATAGAGAAAGGAAATACACTAGAAGATACTTATTTTGCTGTTAAATCATCAATAGCATTTTTACTGAAAAAAAATATACTTCCAATTATAATTGGGGGAGGGCAAGATTTAACTTATGCGAATTATAGGGCTTATGATGAGTTAGAACAAACAGTTAATCTAGTCGCTGTAGATAGCAGATTTGATTTAGGAACATTAGAAGACGAGCTAAGTTCAAGGTCATATGTGAGTAGAATTGTTATGGAACAACCAAACAATTTGTTCAATTTTAGTAATATAGGTTATCAAACATATTTCAATTCACAAGAAGAAATAGATTTATTAGATAAATTATATTTTGATGCTTACAGATTAGGGCAAGTAAAGGATGTAACTTTAGTAGAGCCTATAATGCGTGATGCAGATGTTGTAAGTATTGATATTGGAAGTGTTCGGCAAAGTGAAGCACCTGGGAATAAAAATGCCTCACCAAATGGTTTTTATGGAGAGGAAGTGTGTGCTATTGCACGTTATGCAGGAATTAGCGATAAAGTAACATCCTTTGGGATATATGAGTATAATAGTAAGCTAGATTCAAATTGCCAGACAGCAAATTTAATAGCTCAAGTGATTTGGTACTTTATAGAAGGGGTAAACTCAAGAGCTAAAGATTATCCATTTGTCACAAAAGAAAGTTACCAAAAGTTTACAGTACTTTTGAATGATGATGACCCCATAAATTTCTATAAGAGTGACAAAAGTGGGCGTTGGTGGATGGAAATAAACTTAATATCAAATAATAAACACAAAAGACATGCGTTAATACCATGTAACTATCGAGATTATGAACAGGCGTTGCAACAAAAAACACCAGAAAGGTGGTATAAAGCTTTGCAAAAGCTTGTTTAGTAGAAAGTTGTATGTTCTGTAAAAAATAATAACTCGTAATTGTTTTTTAATAAAAAAAATAATAGGTTTACGCCTCTTTATATAAGAAAGATATAATATGAAAAAAATAACAGTACTTGCATTGTTAGCATCTATCATCTACTCTTGTGGTTCAAGTGGAGATAGAGGAGAATTGGTAGGAGTAAAGTCAAAAAGAAAATGGTTTGCAGAGAAGCCATACGGTATGGCTAAAATTCCAGGAGGATCTTTCACTATGGGGAAACAAGATGAAGACCCTATGGGGGCTATGAATGCTCCAACTAAAACGGTTACTGTACAGCCATTCTACATGGATGAAACAGAAATAACTAATAGTGAGTACAAAGCATTTGTTCATTGGGTTAGAGACTCTATTACAAGAACTAAATTAGCTTACCAAGCAGATTTTGCTTCTTTAGGAGGAGAAAATGCTGAAGCTACAGGTAAAAATGCACAAGGGATACAGTTATATGCTTTTGCATCAAAAGACACAGTAAATGAAACCCCGTATGAGAAATACATGCGTGAAAATTACTATGAGTTAGGTGAAGGACTAGATTCATTGAAACCATTAAATTGGGAAGAAGAACTTATTTGGGATTCTCAAGAATATCCAGATGCAGACTATGTTGAGGTAATGGATTCTCTATATATTAAGAAAGATGAAGCCTTAAATGGAATAAGAACATTTAATACAAAACTATTAAATTATAGGTATTACTGGTTTGATAATGAGGCGGCTGCAAGAACTGGTAAAAATAGAAAAGATTTCTTAAGAGATGAAGTTATAAATGTATATCCAGATACGACAGTATGGATTAAAGATTTTAACTATTCATACAATGACCCAATGCACCAAGAATACTTTGGTCATAAAGCTTACGAAAACTATCCAGTAGTAGGAGTTACTTGGAATCAAGCAAAAGCATTCTGTCACTGGAGAACTCAAACAAAAAATAACTTCCAACGATCAAAACAGAAATTAGGTTTAGTACCAGCATTCAGATTACCAACAGAAGCTGAGTGGGAGTATGCTGCACGTGGAGGACTAGATTATGGTAAATACCCTTGGGGTGGACCAAGTACGACAAGTGATAGAGGGTGCTTCTTAGCAAACTTTAAACCAGTTCGTGGAGACTATGCTGCAGATGGAGCTTTATATACTGTCGAGGCGATGTCTTATAATCCTAATGAGTATGGGTTGTTTAATATGGCAGGTAATGTTTCTGAGTGGACTAATACAGCTTATAACCAAATGTCTTATTACATGGGGTCTACAATGAATCCTAATGTAGAAATAAAAGAGAATAGAAGAAAAATTATCCGTGGAGGATCTTGGAAAGATGTAGCATATTTCTTAGAGGTAAGTTCTCGTGATTGGGAATATGCTGATACAGCAAGAAGTTATATTGGATTTAGAACAGTACAAGATTATTTAGGTACTAATAAAAGTAATTAACAAGAAAACAAGAATAAATATTAATCCCCAAAATTTAAAAATCAAGAATTATGGCACAATCAAAATCAACTAAGAAAATGTTCAATATGGCTTACGGTTTAGGAGCCGCAGTAGTTATTATTGGAGCATTATTTAAAATTTTACACTGGCCTTTTGGAAATGAAGTATTAATGGTAGGTATGATTGTTGAAGCAGCAGTTTTCGCATTGTCAGCGTTTGAAGCAGTTGAAGACGATTTAGATTGGACAAAAGTATACCCAGAGTTAGCAGATGGACAATCACTAGGAGGTAAAAAAGGTAAAGAAGCATCTCCAGAAGAAGCACAAAGCATGTTATCTCAAAAGTTAGATAATATTTTAAGCGAAGCTAAATTAGATGCTCAATTAGTTTCTCGTTTAGGTGATAGCATTAAAAATTTCCAAGGAGCAGTAGAACCATTAGCTTCAGCTTCTCAATCAATTTCAGCTACTAATAGTTACAATGAGCAAATGTCTAGAGCAGCAGCTCAAATGGAGTCTTTAAACAGTTTATATCAAACACAAGTAGAAAGCGCTAGTAAACAAGCTGATTTAAACTCTGCAATGGTAGAGAACTCTCAACGTTTACAAGAACAAATGCAATCGTTAGCAACAAACTTATCTTCATTAAATGGAGTATATGGAGGAATGTTAACTGCAATGTCTAATAAATAATTAGTTTATCTAATTTATTAACTAAACAAACTAATTAATATGGCAGGAGGACAACTATCACCAAGGCAGAAGATGATTAACCTTATGTACTTAGTATTTATTGCAATGTTAGCAATGAATATGAGTAAAGAGGTATTATCAGCCTTTGGATTAATGAATGAAAAATTAACAGTAGCAAACGAAAAAGCAACTGAGAAAAATAAAACAGCTTACGAAACGTTAGCTCAAAAAGCAGCAGAACAAGCTAAACAATATGGTGAAGCTAAAGAGAAAACTGATAAGTTAAAAGTAGCTGCGGATGAATTGTATGCTTATGTAGGAGACTTAAAGAGCCAAATGACTGGTGATTTAGAAGACAAGGAAGCATATGAAACAATGGATAAGTCTAAGTTTTTAGATGAGTTATTCTTTAAAGGAGGTAAAATATCAAAAGCAGGACAAGAGTTTGTAGCTAAGATAGATGCTTTCAGAAACGATGCGGTAACAGCTTTAGAAGGTACAGAGGTAGCTGATGTAATTGCAGCTCGCTTTAGTACAGCCAAAGAAGAAAACAAAGATGGTAAAAAAATTGACTGGTTAAAATATCATTTTGAAGGATTTCCTTTAATTGCATCTTTAACTAAGTTAACTCAAATCCAAGCAGACATTAAAGCCACAGAATCAGACGCTTTAACGGCTTTATTACAAGGAGAATTACAAAGTGCTGTATCTATGACCAAGTATGAAGCAATGGTTGTTTTTGATAAGAGTGCTTATTATCCAGGAGAAAACTTATCAGGTAGAATTGTATTAGGAAAAAAAGACCCTAATTTAACTGCTGAGAAAGTTATTATTAATGATAAAGAAGTTGAGCAAGAAAAAATTCAAGCAGGACAAGTTATTTTAGATGGTCCAGCAGGAAATGTAGGAGATAAGGAGTTAAAAGGAGAGTTCCAATTTAAAGAAGGTGATTCTATTGTAAAGATTGATATCAAAGGAGCTTATGCTGTAATTCCTAGACCAAATGAAGCGTTAGTTTCTGCCGACAAGATGAATGTTGTATACCGTGGTTTATCTAATCCATTAACAATATCTATTCCAGGAGTACCAGGAAACAAAGTTAGCGCAAGAGCTCCAGGACTGAAAAGAGTTAGGGGAGATAAGTATGCTATGTATCCAGGTAAAGGTAGTGAGGTAAACATCGTAGTTACAGGAACTCCAACAGGTGCATCAAAAGGTGTACGTTCTGTTAAGAAATTTAGAATTAAAGACATACCACCAGCAGTAGGTATGGTTAGAGGTCAATACGGTACAGTAAAAATGCCTAAAACTAGTTTAGGAAGAATAAGTGTAGCAGCTGGTTTACCAGATTTCTTATTCGATTTAAAACTAAACGTATCTAGCTTTAAAATTAAGGTACCAGGGCAAGTTGCTATTCCTGTGAATGGAAGATCTATGAACTCAAGAGCTAAAGCGGCAATTACTAAGGCAAGAAGAAATGATGTAATTACAATTTTTGATATCAAAGCATCTGTTTCAGGATCTAATTATAGAATCAAAAAAGTATTACCTGTTAGTGTAGAAATTACAAATTAATAAGTAAAAATAAGAAAGTATGAATTGGAAGCGTTTTTATATGGTTTTATTCGTATTTGCAGCAACAAGCTATGCAAATGCCCAAGCCAACCTTTTAAATGCAAAAAAGGTAGATGAAATTGGATTTAAATCTGAAGCTCAAATTGCTTCAGAAGATGACAAACCACTTCCTTATGGCTTTATTAGTGATAGAGATGTATTGTGGTCTAAAGTGGTGTGGGAATATGTAGATTTAAATCAAAAAATAAATCTTCCTTATTATTACCCAATTGATACTATGAATGCTGGGTTAACAAGGCGTTCTTTATTTGATACCCTATTAAAAGGGATTAAAAACGGTGAAATTACAGAGGTTTATAATGATTCTTACTTCACTACAAAAATAGGGATGGAAGAAGTTAAATTGATGACCTATAACCAACGACAAAATGGTGATTATGTAGATGACTATTACGTGCAATCTCTTGATATAAAGGGGTTTAAGTTGAAAGGTATTTGGTATTTTGATAAACGTCAAGGTGAGTTAAAATATCGTTTATTAGCTTTGGCTCCAATGGGACCAGATGTACAAGTGATGGGAGTTGAAGAAATTGATGATAGCGAAAGTGTATATCCTTTATTTTGGGTGTTTTTCCCAGATGCTCGTGAAACATTACATGAATCTAAAGTATTCAATCCAGAAAATTCAGCTCAACCACTTTCTTATGACAACTTGTTAAATGCAAGACGTTTCAACTCTACTATCTTGAGAGAGGAGAATATTTATGGAGACAGAGCAATTTCTGATTATGTTCGTGGTAACTCTTTATTTCAATTATTAGAAGCAAATAGGATTAAAGAAGGTATCCGTAATAGGGAAATGGATATGTGGAATTACTAATTATTCCTTTTCTATATAAAAAAAGAGCTTGCATTGCAAGCTCTTTTTTTGTTGTAATAATAGTATTTCAGGGTTAATAAAAAAACATATATAATTATTGTATTTTAAGTAAAAAGATAATATATTAGTTGTTAATTTAAAAATTTATATATTATGATAGGAAAAATTCTAGAACTAGAAGGAGTGACTAAGTTATCTAAATCAAACTTGAATGCAGTTAAAGGAAAAGGGTGTTCATGTACAGACCCAAGTGGGGGAGCAGATTATCATCCACCGTTACATCACCCATCACATAAAAGTGTACGAGCATGTTGGGATTACTGTGATGAATGGAGAGCTAGTTAATTCAATAGTAAAAGATAAAAAAAGAGCTTGCAATGCAAGCTCTTTTTTATTGCAATAGTAGTACTTTTGAATTATGAATGCAGAGGTAGATTATATCATCGTTGGTTTAGGGCTATCAGGAATAGCTTTTACAGAACAATTAATAAAAAACAACAAAAGCTTTATAGTTTTTGAAAATAACTCACAAGTATCATCGGTAGTTGCTGGTGGGGTTTACAATCCCGTAATTTTAAAACGATTTACTCCAGTTTGGAACGGACATGAGCAATTGCAAAAAGCAATCCCTTTTTATAAAGAATTAGAAGAAAAGTTACAACTTACCTTAGATTATAAATTTACCACAAAAAAAGTATTCACAAGTGTAGGAGATGAAAACAACTGGTTCATAGCATCAGATAAACCGATGTTATCTTACTACATGAATCCTAAGGTCTCAAAAGAAAGAATAAAAGGAATTATAGGTGATTATGGATTTGGAGAACTAAAAGGTACAGGGAGAATCGATACGCCTCTATTGGTGAAAACCTATAAAGAATATATCAAGTCATTAAAAAGTCTAGTAAAAGAAGCCTTTGACTATTCAAAAGTAAAGATTGAAAAAGAAATAGTTAGATACCAAGACATCACAGCAAAAAGAATTGTGTTTAGTGAAGGGTTTGGTTTGAAGAAAAATCCATTTTTTAATTATTTACCTCTAAACGGAACCAAAGGAGAAACCATAACAATACATGCTCCTGAATTGAAAATAGATTTTTTATTAAAAGGTAGTGTTTTTATAATGCCACTAGGTAACGATACTTATAAAATAGGAGCAACATTTAACTGGACAGATAAAACCTCGATTCCAACAGAAGAAGGAAGAAAAGAATTGGAGGATAAACTACAAAAAGTTATATCTGTTCCATATACAATAATAGAGCAATCAGCAGGAATACGCCCAACAGTTAAAGATAGAAGACCTTTAGTAGGAAAACATCCAAAATATCCAAAATTAGCCGTTTTAAACGGTTTAGGTACGCGAGGTGTAATGGTAGCTCCAACTGTAGCTGAAAACCTCTTTAATCACTTTGAAAGAAATGAAGAGTTAGATAAAGAAATAGATATTGAAAGATTCAGACAAGAATAATAGAATGTATTGTATAGAAAAAACGACTTCTTAAGTGATTAGGAAGTCGTTTTTGTTTTTTTATTATTTTTTTGATTGTAATTCTTCAGCCTCTTTTTTATAACTCACAAAAAGATTAATCCAAATAATTCTTGAAAGTCGTAAGGTAACAGGTGTTAGAATCAAAGAGACAGCAACAATAGCAATGAAACTATGTAAAATAGATAGTCCAATAAATACTTTAGCAATGATAAAAATAGCAACAAAAAGAGCAACTGCTAAACCATAATTAACATACATTGCACCAAAAAAGAAAGAAGGCTCCATCATGTATTTTAAATTACATTTTGGGCAGTTCTCGTGTAATGTAGTAACTTTTTTAGGGTTGAAGTTAAGCTTGTATTTAAAAAACTCCCCTTCATGACAACGAGGACATTTACCATTAAAAATACTATACAATTTACTTCCTTTTCCAAACATTTCTTATAGGTATTAAGTTCAATTAACTATTTGCTTTTTGTAAGTTTGCACAAATTTCAACAAAAATAAAACTATCATTTGTAACTCTAGTTACAAAACCAAAGTAATTTGCTAAAAATATGTTAAACGTACACGATGTATCAGTTTCATTTATGGGAACAGATTTGTTCTCCGGAATCACTTTTAAATTAATAAAAGGAGATAGAATTGGATTGATTGGAAAAAATGGAGCAGGAAAATCTACTTTATTAAAAGTTTTATCAAAAGATATTGAAAGTAGTGGTGGAACGCTAGCATTTGATAAAGATGTACGTATCGGATTTTTACGTCAGGATATTGATTTTGTTCAGGGAAGAACTATTTTAGAAGAAGCCTATCAAGCATTTACTGAAATTAAAGCAATAGAGTTAGATTTAGATGAGATAAACCGACAATTAGCTGAAAGAACCGATTATGAAAGTGAGTCGTATAATCAGTTAATTATTGATTTAAACGAAAAAACAGAACGTTACGAGTTACTAGGAGGTTACAATTATCAAGGCGAAACTGAAAAAATATTACAAGGTTTAGGGTTTCAACGAGAAGATTTTGATAAGTTGACAGATACCTTTTCTGGAGGTTGGCGTATGCGTATTGAGTTAGCAAAACTACTTTTACAGAATAATGATATCTTATTACTCGATGAGCCTACCAACCACTTAGATATCGAGTCGATTATTTGGTTAGAAAACTTCTTAAAAAACTATGCTGGAGCTATTGTGTTGGTATCGCATGATAAGATGTTTTTAGACAATGTAACTAACCGAACGATAGAAATTTCGTTAGGTCAAATTTACGATTATAAAAAACCGTATTCTGAGTTTTTAAAACTACGAGCTGAAATTAAAGAAAAGCAGTTACAAACGCAGAAAAATCAGCAAAAGGAAATAGAGCATACCGAAAAACTAATTGAGAAATTCCGTGCGAAGGCGAGCAAAGCTTCCATGGCACAATCGCTAATTAAAAAATTAGAAAAAGTTGAGCGTATTGAGGTAGATCAAGATGATAATTCAGTAATGAATGTTCGTTTTGCCATATCAAAAGAACCTGGTAAAATTATTGTTGAAGCTGAAAATTTAACCAAGAATTACGGAGAAAAAGAGGTCTTAAAAGATGTAGATTTGTTGATTGAGCGCAATAGTAGAATCGCTTTTGTAGGACAAAACGGACAAGGAAAATCTACGTTAGCTAAAATGATGGTGGGAGAAATTCCATTTGAAGGAAACCTAAAGCTAGGGCATAATGTTGAAATAGGATATTTTGCTCAAAATCAATCAGAAGAATTACCTCCTGAAAAGACTGTATTGGAAATTATGGAGGATGCTGCTACAGATAGTAATAGAATGCGTGTAAGAGACATGTTAGGTTCGTTTTTGTTTGGTGGAGAAGCGGTAGATAAGAAAGCCAAAGTGCTATCAGGAGGTGAGCGAAACCGTTTGGCGTTGTGTAAGTTATTGCTATCGCCATTTAATGTGTTAATAATGGATGAGCCTACCAACCACTTAGATATTGCTTCTAAAAATGTATTAAAAAAAGCACTACAAAACTTTGATGGAACGTTAATAGTAGTATCTCACGACCGTGATTTTTTACAAGGATTAACCACCACGGTTTACGGATTTAAAGACCGTGAAATAAAAGAATATTTAGGAGATATCGATTACTTCTTAGAGCAACACAAAATGGAAAGTTTGCGTGATGCTGAGAAAAAAACGGTAGTAACCAAAGAAAAAGATACTTCTAAAAAAGAAGCCTATCAATTATCGAGAGAGCAAGAAAAAGAGCTAAAAAAGCTAAAAAACAAGCTTAATAAAATTGAAACGCAAATCGCAAATTTAGAAGCTGAAATAGAAAAAATAGATTTAGAATTAGCTCAGAATTACGATGAAGTGTCTGCACGTCCTAACTTTTTTGAAAACTATAAAGCTAAAAAAGCCAAAGTAGACCAACTTATGGAGGAATGGGAACAAGTTGAGAAGCAGTTAGTTGATTTTTAATATTAAGAATAAAAGCAAAAACTTGTTTTTTACCTCAGTTCTTTGTTGTGCGTAGTTCTTTTATTTAGTTATTCTATTTTTTAAATCCATTTGTCCGTGTAAAATTCTCGTAATTTCAATCGGTAGGTTAATTCGCTTTCGGTAAAAAATGATATGTCGGCTTGTTTTAAGTCCGAATAAGTCATTGGTTATTCCTTCGTAATTTTTTCCTAAATCAGGATTATTAGCAATATATTGGCAACTATCTAATAGTAAGTTATAATATCTGTCAGCTTGTTGTTCAGACCACTTTTCAATTGTGTATTCCCAAATTCCAGTCAAATCTTCAACAGCTTTGTTAGTCAGTTCATATTTAGCCATTCTTTTTATGTCTAGCTTTTAATTCCTGAAGATGTTTCTCTGGGTCAAAATCGTGTGCAATTCCGCTATCAATTCCTTCTTGTATTGCATTTTTCAAAGCGATTACTTTACTTTCTTCGTTTTCTAAAAGCCGAAGTCCAGCTCTAACTACTTCACTTACATTTTTATATCGTCCAGCTGAAACTTGGCTACTTACAAATTGGTCAAAATAATTTCCGAGTGATATTGATGTGTTCTTACTCATAATTCAAATATTTACTCAAAAGTACCAAAAATTGGTAAGTTTTCCAAGTTACACCTAACGGCTCTGTATAGCATCCATGAAAAAGCAGTAAGTTGAGCATCTTTAAAGTTCATCAAAACAAGAGCACTCAACAATTCAACACCCTAAAATAATTATATAGTAACTTTGGAGAACTGGACTAGTACTTTTCATAGGACACGGTGTTGGGCACAGTATTTTTAATATTCAACTTTTAATGTTTTTCCTTCTAAGAATTTACCTTTTGATTCGGAAATTTTTAGTTTTTGTTCAGCCGAAATTCCAATTGTTTCTCCATCTTTTAACGTAACGTTATAAGCTATAACATAATGAGCTAAATTAAACATCATTTCATTCAACTCTTCGATTGAATTTTCTGACTCAATAATTTCCATTTCCATTTTACCAAAGTCAGCAAGTCCGTATGTGTATACAGATTGTTTTCCGTCTTCTTTTCTTAAACCAAAGTAAATCCAATTATATAGAGGAAGGTCTTCTTCGCTCATCATTTCCACATTCGCTTGATAGAATTCCTTTTTTAGAACTAAAGTTCTACCTCCAATATAAATTCCAATTGCTTTGCTATTATTCATAACAGAAGAAGCAATTTTACTATACAACAAGTTTTCTTGAACAGGATTTTTTCCAGCGTTCATAATTGATAAGACAATATGTCCTTTGTGTTTAGATGTTTCTTCAATTCCGTTTTCCCAGAAATAATTGTATTCAGCTGTTTTTTCAACTTCTCCTTCTGGAATTGCAGCAGGAATATTTGCTATTGCAACATTGTAATCTGCAATTACTAATACAGCAGCTTTATCATCAGCATTATTGTCGTTTACTTTCAGTTTCCATTTTGTTTTTAATTCATCTACAGTTCCTTTTAAGTCAAATGAATTTGGGTCTTCTAAAAGTACCATTCCTAAAATTGCTGAATTTGTGTTTGATTCAGTCTTTTTCTCTTTCTTTAAAAAGCTAAATAATCCCATTGATAGAATTCCGATTAATATTATGGTTAGTGATTTTCTCATATTGTGCCCAACTAGTTATATACCAAACTTTAGTTGTTTTATCCCGGTAAAAACATGGGATATCATAAGGTTTAGTATTTTTTTTCGCTATCAAATCCAATACTTTACTTAAAACAAAATTACTGTTATTTGTTAATTAATTATAAAAATCGGATTATTCTTACAACTCTTACGGAATCCCATAATCGCAGCTATTTAAGTACTAAAAGTAGTTTTAGTTTTTTTAACTTGATAATACAACAGCTAAAATTCCAAAAATAATTGGAATGACAATTAAAAACCAAACTAAATTCGAAGTGTTTGTTCTGATTTTTTCAAGTTTGTCAATAGTTAATTGCTGAGCGAATAATAATTCCCTTTGAATTTCACTGTCAGAAAAGTCATTATATTTTTCGTTAAATCGTTTTTTTTTTGGAGTCAATTTTTGTTCTTTTTTTTTCATTTTATGGTAGAAATTTGGTTTTTATTTTTTCGTATTAAATTTCATTTTTAATATTCTCAAAATTTAGAGAAATAAGAATTTGATTTCAAAACTCTCTAGTTTTAGATTTTTATGTACGATACAACTCTAAATTGGAATTTATCGATTTATAAAAATTGACTTAAAAAACTAAATTATTCAAGCTACTTTTTATGAGTTCTAATTAAATTCCAATATAGCTTTTCTGAAAATTTTTCCGCCATTGCTAAAATTCATTTTAAAAACTAAAAACTTGAATTTTTAACAACTTTCGCTAATGAAACCCAACGTGTTTGTGTATGGCTTCGTTGCGGAAAACAGCTATGATTTTCCGTCGTAAAACGAAGATAGCAAATTGAAATGAATTCCGATTAGGAATTCAGCCGCAATAAGCTATACATGGTGTTCTACACTGGCTTTTCATTAATTATACCCCAAATTTGATTTAGTTCGTCATTCCATTCATTCGCTAAATATTTATCTAATAATAACTTTCTAATTTTATGATATTTTGATAAACTTAAAATCTCGTTGGGTGGATTTTTCCATATGTTAAAAATCGCACCCGAATTGTTGAAATGAGAAACAAGATTTTTGTAAATTATTTCCGATTTCTCCATGATTTGATACATATCCTTTAATCGTAAGTCATAAATAATAGTATCTTTATTTTTGTCTAAGTGGGCGTAATGATTATTTCTTAAGTTTTTTACTTTTTGGAGATAGTTTTCAATTAACTCATCAATTTGGAGTTCAATTGTTTTTAAATGTTCTTGAGTAGGTTTTATGTTCCACTCAATTTTATTGATATTAGATTTTGCAAAATTAATAGTCTTTTTTAAGCTAAAATGCTCGTTTGGATTCAGAAGTTTATGAATGTCAATAACTAGAAGCTTTATTGAATTGAAATATGTTCTATAAAGAAATTTAGATTTATCAACGGCAATTCGGAAATATTCTTTCTCTTTATCCGATAAATGCTTAATTTCATTTATTTAATATTTATATTTATAAGTGAAATATTTCCATTTTCCTTTTTTCTTAATTTTACAGTATAATTACTTCTAATCATAGCTCCAAAACCATTTTGAGAATCAACATAAGATGATATTTTATATTCATTATTTGACTTTTCAACCTTTGACTTGTTCAACGAAGGAAATTTTGCAGTACTTGGAGATTTCAATTGTCTTTCAACAAATTTTTGCGCAGCATAAGCTGCTTTTTCATTACTGAAATAGGTGCTTGTTTTCTTTTTATGAGATGATTTAGAGGTTGGGTACTTATTTTCTATATGATTATTGTAAAGTAAAACTCCTCCAATGAACATTCCAATTATTCCGAGTATTATTAATTTTTTTTTCATTTTATTTTTTTTCAATTTTTAAGTTTTCGTGGATAATGAACACCAACTTGTTTATACATCGTTATACACCCATTTTGGTAGGTTTATAGTTGTGTTTTATGTTTGTTTATACTTTACGAACTTATTAATAATAATTTAACTTTCTTACGGAAACCCATAAGCTCAGCTATTTAGGTGCTAAAAGTAGTTTTAGTCGTTATTAACGACCTCTGATATCTTAATTTAGAAAACTAAAAATAAGTTGACACACTTTATTGAATAGTCTCCGCTATTGGGTCGCTGATATCACGGCGTGCTCCGCAGACACCGCGGCATGGGTCGCTAATATCACGGCATGCTCCGAAGACACCGCGGCACGGGTCGCTGATACCACGGCATGCTCCGAAGACACTACGGCATGGGTCGCTACTATCACGGCGTGCTCCGAAGACACCGCGGCATGGGTCGCTGATATCACGGCATGCTCCGAAGACACCACGGCATGCTCCGCAGACATCGCGGCATGGGTCGCTGATACCACGGCATGCTCCGAAGACACCACGGCACGGGTCGCTACTATTACGGCACGGTTAGTTAATACTTTTCACGACTATGTTATTAATTTTTTTAAAAAACTACTATTGGTATAGTAGGGTATAAGCTAAAAATAGATTAAAGGCTTATTTTTGCATTGATAATTTTTTAAAATGTTATTTCAACTAGAAATTCCCATACCAGAAAATCAACAAATTCATCTACCTATTTTAACAACAAAAGGTGTTGAACTTTTTATAAAAAGAGAAGACACTATTCATTCATTTGTTTCAGGCAATAAATTCAGAAAACTGAAGTACAATATTGCAGAAGCAAAACGACAAGGAAAAGAAACCTTGCTAACTTTTGGAGGTGCTTTTTCAAATCATATTGCAGCTACTGCTGCTGCAGGAAAAATGGCAGGTTTTAAAACCATCGGAATTATTAGAGGTGATGAACTAGGAAGGGATGTAACGAAAACACTTTTACAAAATGAAACCTTGAGAAATGCTTCCGAAAACGGAATGCAGTTTAAGTTTATTACCAGAGAAGCCTACCGAAATAAAACTTCCGAAGAATTCATTAATCAGTTAAAAAAAGAGTTTGGTGATTTTTACTTGGTTCCAGAAGGAGGAACAAATGCTTTAGCTGTAAAAGGTTGCGAGGAGATTTTAACAAATGAAGATGAAAAATTCAATTATATTTGTTGCGCAGTAGGTACTGGAGGAACGATTTCTGGATTGATAAATTCAGCCGAAAATCATCAAAAAGTAATTGGGTTTCCTGCACTAAAAGGAGATTTTTTAGTAGAAGAAATAAAACCTTATGTAAAAGGATGTGAAAATTGGAGTTTGCAAACCAACTATCATTTTGGAGGCTATGGAAAATATTCTGAGGAGTTAATCCGTTTTATAAATGAATTTAAAGAGCAAACAGGTGTTTTGTTAGATCCAGTTTATACAGCGAAAATGTTATTTGGAATACTAGATTTAGTAGCAAAAAATATGTTTCCGAAAAACAGTAAAATACTAGCAATTCATACAGGAGGTTTGCAAGGAATAGCAGGAGTAAATAAGAAATTAAAGAATAAAAATAAAGAGTTAATAAAGGATTAATGAGAATAAAGGTAGTTTTTTTAGTAGTATGTGCAGCAATATTTACAAGTTGCGGATCGGGTAAAAATGTGGTGAAAAACACACCAAACGAAGTGGTTTTAGAACCTAGAGAAGAAATAATGCCTGAGTTACCACAGTTAGAGCAAATACAAAAACCGATAAAAACTACGACAAACCATACCGAGGCATATATTCAAAAATTTGCACCGATAGCGGTAAAAAAAATGCACGAACATGGTATTCCTGCTAGTATTACCTTAGCGCAAGGAGTATTAGAATCGGGGAGTGGAAGAAGCCAGTTGGCTCGAAGATCAAACAATCACTTCGGAATTAAATGCCATAGAGGTTGGCAAGGTAATAGTGTAACTCATGATGATGATGAAAAAGGAGAGTGTTTTAGAAAATATAAATACCCTGAAACTTCGTATGAAGATCACTCACAGTTTTTACTAACTCGTAAGCGATATGCAAGTTTATTTAGATTAAGGCATACAGATTATAAAGGTTGGGCATACGGGTTAAAAAGAGCAGGCTATGCAACGGACAGAAAATATCCTCAAAAATTAATTTCTATTATTACAAAGTATAACCTAGATAAATACGATCGAGTTAGAAGAAATGGCTCTTTAGCAGCGAAAACACCAACGTATAAAACAACTTCACATAAAGTTCAAAAAGGAGATACGCTGTACTCTATATCAAGAAGATATAATATTTCGGTACAACGATTAAAAGAAGCAAATGGGCTAAGCGATAATAACATTAGCATTGGGCAAGATTTGTTGGTAAAATAAACGAAATGTTATTTCGAACTGTAGTGTAACGGAAGTGAGAAACCTGAAGGGCTTTGATTCTGTTTATTAAAAATATTTGCTGTTTCTTTGAATGAGATTCCTCTCGTTGGTCGAAATGAAGACATAAAAAAGCGGAGTAAAACTCCGCTTTAACTAACCAAACCCCAATTAAAACTACCAAGAGTAATTTTTCTTTTTCGCTTGTTTTTTAATAGCTTTAATCATAACACTTTCTAATTCATTTTTCTTAGAACTTTCACGTTGTTTTTTTGCTACATACGTTTTTCTTTTTTTGTTTAACTCTTGAATTTTTTGTTGAATTTCAGCACGCTCTTTACGTTTTTTCTCAACATACATTTTAATTTCTTTGGCAGATTTGTTTTGTAACTGCTTCGGAAGTTGTTTCTTTTTTAAAGAGCTATAATCAATTTCTTTTTCTTCTGAAGCATCCACCAAATCCCATTCAGCATTTTTATATAGTTTAGAACTTTTAGTTACGGCACGTTTTACCACCACAGCTTCATTTAAACTCTCAGCATTCATATCTTGCTTTGCTTGGTTGCTGTATTTAGAATATCCATAAGAACCATAGTGAATATAGGTGTCATTTAAACGTTTATTTAAAATAATAATATCGTTGTCATAAGGAGTTACAATATGTACAATATGTTTGTTTTGATTGATAGTCATATAATCACCACCTCCGTAAATAGCTCCGTCTTGCCATCTTCCAGTAATCCCCTGGTTATAGTCACCGCAGAATATTGTGTTAACTATAATATCTTTTTCTTTGGCATTGGTAATAGCATCTCTGTAATTAATTTTTCCTTGTGTAAAAGGTTCATTTCCCGCAATAAAAATCATTTTTAAATCACGCTTATTAGCTCCCCAATCCAATTCGTTTAAAGAAGTTTGTATTACCTGTCCACAATATTCACTTCCACCATTGGTGCTTAAAGAAAAAAGATGTTCAGAAATTTCATCCAAATCACTCGTAAATTGTAAAACTTGTTGAATGTATCCTTCTTTAGGAGATAAACTTGAATTTCCGTATTCGTATAAAGCAATTTCTAAATTAGGAGTAATACCATTGCTTTTTGCATACGATAGCTCATTTACAATTTCCCATAGTTGCGCTTTTGCTTGATTAATGAGTCCATCCATACTATTACTGGTATCCAGTAATAAAGCAACTTTTACGGTTTGCTTTTTAGCTTTTTTAGTAGGTTGCTTTTCATTAGCAAACGTAGTTGTTGTTAGTAATACTAAGCAAAAGAAAAATACTTTTAATGTGTGCGTTTTCATAATTTTTATTTTTTAGTTATTAATTGGGTATAAGTTTGATTGGTGTTAATTTCTATTCAAAATTACTTCTAACTTTTTTCTTAAAAAATACAGAATGAGTGAACAGGTTGTTTCGTTTAGGGAAATGATTAACTAAATGAGTAATCCCTATTTTTTGACTGTTTTTTATGGTGTTTTAGTGGTTTGGGTGTTTTTTTGTGTGGGTTTTTGTGAGTATGTTTACACAAATAAAAAATTAATGAACATGAGAAAAGAAGTGACTTTAATATTCCTTTTTTTAGGAATTATATGTTCGAGCTGTAAGTCGAAAACCAAAAATGAAGCTAATGAAGTAACAGTTTTGGATAAAACTAAAAAAGAAATTAAAGTCGATACTTCTTTAATTAAAATAGCTGATTTACCTATACATATTGATAGTACAAATTATCTTATACACCCTGTAGGATATGGAAATAATAAGGAAGTAAATAAAAGTTATTTTTCTTCAAGTAAAGGAGGAGAAACATATCATTTGACAGGTTTCTATGATAACGAAATTAATGGAATGATGATTAATCTTAAATTTCAGAAATTAGGATCAGATAGGTTTACATCATTAACGAAAGAAAATATTCAGATATCTTCTGTAAGCTTTTTAAGAGAAATGTTTAATGTTACAAAACAGCAAATATTGATGTATAAAGTTATTGATAGTGATACTAATGATGATAAAAAACTCGGTTATGAGGATGATATAAGTTTGTACTTAAGTAAAATTGATGGTACGAATTTTATCAAAATTTCACCTCAAAAACAAAAAGTAATAAATGTTAAGGAGTTGGTTGAAAATAAAAGACTGTATTTTAAAACAACAGAAAGTATAAAGTCAGAAGAAGATAAACTACAAATACATTATTTTTATGTTGATTTAACTAATGAAAATTTTAATGCTATTGAATATTATCCTATAAATGATTAAAAAAATATACATAGTATTTCTTTTCCTTTCATTCGCTGTTTTTTCTCAAACAGAGGAAAACACAACTAAAGAATTTTTAGTAAAAGTTCAAGTAGTGAGTAAAGAAACGCGACGAGCTATTAAAGATGCGAGCGTAGAAGTAAATGGAAGAACTTTTCGGTTTTCTGAAATAACGGGAAGCTATACTGTAAAAGCCACAGCGGGGAGTCAATTAGAGGTATCACATCCTAATTTTAATCGTGTTTTTTATACAATTAAAGATGATGAAGATATAAAGGTGGAAGTAGAAGATTTTACGCTCCAAAAAAAATCAAAACTAAGCTCTTATAGTACAAGAAAGCAAACAGGTTTATATTTACAATATTTAGATTCTGTTCAGTTTTATAAAAAGAAAGATATCGATAAAAGTTTGTCTTTTATTGAAAAAACATTGTTGACAAACCCCAGTAAAAATCAAAGAGCTACTGTATTTAAAGAATTAGCAGATGTATATTTTTATTGGAAACAATACGACTTAGCAATTGAGAATTACCAAATTTCTTTACAAGAAGTAAATTCGCCTAGAGTTCGTTTAAAATTGGCAAAAACAGCCTTTTTATCAGAAGATTATAATAGTAGTGAACAAAACTATTTACAAAGCTTACAAAGCGGAGTATTAAATAACTATTTGAGTCTAACTGCATATCAAGGATTGGGAGATGTGTATCTAGCTCAAAAGAACTACAATCAGGCAAAAGTTAATTATGAAAAAGCATTGGAGATCGCGAAAAAGAACTTAATTACTCCTAAAATAACAGATTTAAACTCCAAACTGGCAGAAGTTTTTGCAGCACAAGGGAACACTCAAAAAGCAGATGGGTATTATAAAAACTCATTAAAGCTAGCATCTGAAGAAAATAAAAAACGCTCGTTAAAAGAACAACAAAAAGTAGCCGATTTTTATAACAAATCTCAACGATACGATGAAGAAATTCAGTTGCGAAAAGAGAGCTTAAAAGAAGCAGATGATATAGTTGTTGAGGCAAAAAATAAAGAGTCTTTGGTTGATTCTATAACCTCGCAAAAAATCAACTATAAAATAGGAAATGCCTACATGCAAAAATCTGAATATGAAGAAGCAATTCCGTATTTAAAAAAGAGTATTGCAGACGCTGATAAAAATAAAGACTTAATCATTCAAAAAGATGCGACTAAGCGTTTGTCGGAAGTATATGCTACGGTTGGAGACTATACGGAAGCCTTAAAAACGTATCAAGATTATGTAAAATTGGTAGATACTTTGTATTCACGAAAAGAACAGGAAATTCAACAAGTAAAACGTTTTAGTAAGCGAATTTCAGATAATCAAAACAGAATAGTAAGTTTAGAAAAAGACAAAGAATTAACAGATAGTAAAATAAGTTTAGCATACAAAGACCAGCAATTGGTAGAGGAGAGTAACAGACGTCAAAAATGGATTATTTATTCATTAATTGGAGGTTTTTTATTAATGGTTTTGTTGGTGTATTTTATGTTTAGAACGAATAAACAACAAAAGTTAGCAAATAACTTATTAGCATTAAAATCGATGCGCTCACAAATGAATCCACACTTTATTTTCAATGCATTGAATTCAGTTAACAGTTTTATTGCAGTAAGTGATGAACGAAGTGCAAATAGATATTTGTCAGAGTTTTCGACATTAATGCGTTCGGTATTAGAAAATTCAGATGAAGATTTTATACCATTGCCAAAAGAAATTGAGTTGTTAGAATTGTATGTGAAGTTAGAGCACAACCGATTTAAAGATAAGTTTGATTATACTATCAATATAGATAAAAGTATAGCTTTAGATGAATATTCGATTCCGCCAATGTTATTGCAACCGTATATAGAAAATGCAATTTGGCATGGGCTTCGATATAAAAAAGAAAAAGGAAAACTTCAAATTTCAATGCTACCTAAAAACAATGATTCTATTACTATTTTAATTGAAGATGATGGGGTTGGAAGAGAGAAATCAATAGAAATGAAGACGAAGAACCAACTCAAACAGAAATCAAAAGGAATGAGTACAATAAAAAATAGAATTGCTATTTTAAATGATATGTATCAGGATAAAATATCTGTGGTGGTTTTAGATGCCTTTGAAGATAGAAGCGGAACTAAGGTAGAATTGACACTGAAAAAAGACGAAAATTAGTGATGAAGATAAAAGCAATTATAGTTGAAGATGAGCAAATAAGTAGAGATATTCTACGAAATTATATTACTAAATATTGCCCAAATGTTGAGTTGTTAGGTGAAGCAAGTAATATTGAAGAAGCACAAAAACTAATTGAAAAACACGAATTGGACTTGGTGTTTTTAGATGTAGAAATGCCTTTTGGAAATGCTTTTGACTTATTAGAAAAAGTAGAAAACCAAACTTTTGAAACAGTTTTTGTAACTGCTTACGATCATTACGCCATTGAGGCATTAAATAATCAAGCAACGTATTATTTGTTAAAACCTATTTCGATAGATGAGTTGATTAAAGCAGTAGGTATTGTAACTGAAATTAAGGAAAAAGAAAATGAGTTAGAAACTACTGTGTTAACTCCCAAAATGACTCATCAAGTAAATGGAAAAATTACGATTCCGCAACAAGATGGATTTGAAGTAGTAGCTGTTGAAGAAATTTTATTTTGCAAAGCAGATGATAACTACACGGAAATCTATTTTGATAATTCTAGAAAGGTGGTGAGTAAAACACTTAAATATTTTGAAGAAGCTTTAAAAGACAGTTCTTTTGTTAGGGTACACAAATCGTATTTAGTCAACGTTAATGAAATAGTAAAGTATAAAAAAGGAAAAGGGGGGAGCGTTATACTGTCAAACGGAAAAGAGATTATGGTTTCAGCATCCAAGAAAGCAAACTTATTATCATATTTTAAATAAAAATTTATGCCAATTATAAAACCAGTAAGAGGGAAGCACCCTCAAATTCCAAATGATTGCTACATTGCAGAAAATGCAACTATTGTAGGCGATGTGCAAATGGGAGAAGCGTGCAGTGTATGGTTTAATGCGGTTATTCGCGGAGATGTACACTATATAAAGATGGGAGATAAAGTAAATGTACAAGATGGTGCAGTAATACATGCAACGTATCAAAAATCACCAACTACTATAGGAGACAATGTGTCGATAGGTCATAATGCATTAGTGCATGGGTGCACTATTCATGATAATGTGTTAGTAGGAATGGGAAGTATAATTATGGATGATTGTGTAGTAGAATCTAATTCCATCATTGCTGCAGGAGCAGTTGTAACAAAAAACACACATATTGAAAGTGGAAGTATTTACGCTGGAGTTCCAGCAAAAAAAGTGAAAGATATTTCTAAAGAACTTATTTCAGGTGAAATTGATAGAATTGCTAATAATTACGTAAAGTATTCAAGTTGGTTTAAAGAATAAATAGAGAAAGTAAAAAAGCTCGGTTTTGGAAACAAAACCGAGCTTTTTTCAATCAAAAACTAATCTACTATAAATCGATATTACTTATCGCTTTTATTTTCTTTACGATGCTTTCTTTTTTTATGTGTTTTTCGGTCACCTTTCTTGCTATGTCTCTTCATTTTTCTAGCAGCCATTTTTTCATAACGTTCATATTGTTGCTCATTTAAAATATGTTTCATTTTAGTTTTGTAAGTAATTTGCTTGTCAAGCATTTTACTTTTCATGGCATATTTTTGATCAGCAGTAGGTTTATTACCGCTTTTTTTCATAGCTTTTCTTTTAGCCCACATTTCCTGTCTTTCAGAAATTTGCTCTGCTACTAAAGGCTTCACTTGTTTTTGTTGAGACTCCGTTAAATCAAGCTGTAAGGTCATTTTTTTTACAGCTAATTCTGTTTTTTGCTCTACAGTTAATTTTTCATGTTTAGTTTTATCTCTCTTTTGAGCTTGAGTAGTAACAGTAAAACCAACTGCTAAAATCAAGATTGTTAGTACTTTCTTCATGTTATTAAATTTAAAGGTTTATTAATTATTTACGCTTCTAAGACCGTTGCAGATTAAAAAAGTTTAAATTTGAAATCGTTTTTAACATTTTTTTAATTTTATATGAAGTCAAATTTCAGATTTTTTTTAAGGTTTTTATTACTAGTTGTGGGTGTGTTTGCACTATTTTTTTTCTGGGCATCCTCTCCAACAATGGACGAGGAAGAATACGCTAAAATTATTACGCATGAGTACGAAAATACTACTGATAATGATTCAATCTATAGTATAGTAACTTATAATATTGGTTATTTAAGTGGAATGACGAATAACCGAGCAATTGCTAAGCCTAAAGAATTATTTGATTCAAATTTAAAAAAGGTACTTACAGAGGTTAAAAAAGTGAATCCAGATATTATAACACTTCAAGAAGTGGATTATAATGCAGCAAGATCTTATGAAGTAAATCAAGAAAAAAAATTAGCAGAGCTAGGTTATAATTATGTAGCAAGAGGTGTAAATTGGGATGAGCATTATGTGCCTTTTCCTTATTGGCCACCAAGTATACACTTTGGTAAAATAGTTTCAGGACAATCAATTTTGAGTAAATACGAATTAAAAGATTATCAGCGCATAGTTTTAGAAAGAGTAGCTGATAACCCTTTTTATAGAGATGCGTTGTATTTAGATAGGTTAGTGCAAGTGGTAAAAGTTACTTTAGAAGGAAAAGAGGTTGTAGTAATAAATTTACATTTAGAAGCGTTTGATAAAACAACAAGAGTAAGACAGTTTGAGTATGTGTTGAACCTTTTTAATAAGTATAAAAAAGAGTATCCAACAATCTTACTAGGAGACTTTAATTCAAAAGCAAGGGATAAAGAAGCTATTATTCAAAAAATGTTTGCAATGGATGGAGTAGGAAATGCGGCCTTTTTTGTTGAGAACCCTGAAAATACATTTGACACAAAAAATCCAGTAGAACGTATCGATTATATTTTTTATACAGAAGATTCTATAGAGTATGTGGAGGGAAAAGTACTAACTCAATTTGGTCAAGCATCCGATCATTTACCAATTGAAATGAAATTTAGATTGAAATAGTAAAAAAAAGACTCAATAGCTTGTTGAATCCTATAATTTTAAAAACTAAAAAACCCGAACAAATTTGTTCGGGTTTTTATCGTGGTGCCTCCAGGAATCGAACCAGGGACACAAGGATTTTCAGTCCTTTGCTCTACCAACTGAGCTAAGGCACCAGTCATTGCTTAAAAGTAACATCTTTAAAATAAAACTCGTAACAGGCGCTACGAGCTTTATTGTGGTGCCTCCAGGAATCGAACCAGGGACACAAGGATTTTCAGTCCTTTGCTCTACCAACTGAGCTAAGGCACCAGTTGCTACTTTCGTTAAGCGGATGCAAATATACAATCGTTTTTTAATTTTACAAAGTAAAAACTTTAAAAAAATGTATCGTAAATTTACAAGCTCAAAGAAATGAAATATGTGCCTAATTATTGATGTTGGAAATACAAGAGTTAAAGTAGCTGTTTTTGAAATAGATACTGTTAAGGAAGTATTTGTTTTTGAGAAAGCAAAAATAATTTCTGAACTAAAAAAAATTACTTCAAGATTTTCAGTTTCCAATAGCATTATATCTTCTGTTGCTAATTTTACAGAAAAAGAAAAGCAAAAAATTGTAGAACTCTTAAATCCAGTTTTTTTGGATTCAAACACAAAAGTTCCGTTTAAAAATTTATACAAAACCCCAAAAACATTAGGAGTCGATAGAATAGCATTAGCATCAGCAGCGATAAATAAGTTTCCTAATAAAAATGTACTGGTGTTAGATGCAGGTACATGCATAACCTACGATTTTATTACTAATGAAGGGAAATACTTAGGAGGTGCAATTTCACCAGGAGTAGCTATGAGGTATAAGGCATTACACACTTTTACCTCCAAATTACCGTTACTAGAAATGGAGGAAGTAGAAAACTTTATTGGGGTTGATACAAAAAGTTCAATCCATTCAGGAGTTATCAATGGGGTTTCTAATGAAATAGATGGAATTATAGCACAATATCAAAAAAAATATCCAGATTTAACAGTAGTTTTAACAGGAGGGGATACATATTTTTTGTCAAAACAATTAAAAAGTGTCATATTTGCCCATCCAAATTTTGTTTTGGAGGGGTTACATACTATTTTGATACACAATTTAGCGAATGATTAAGAGATTTATATTAGGAGTTTTTGTACTAACTACGTCAACAATATTAGCACAAAGAAATAGTGCTTCACCATATTCTTATTTTGGTATAGGTGAAAATTTTGAGGCAGTAACAGTAGAACAAGCTTCTATGGGAGGTATTGGTGTTGCAATGAAAGATTATCATCACCTAAATTTTACAAACCCAGCGGCGAATGCTGATTTAAGGGCTGCAACCTATGCTATAGGAGGTAGCTTAACTTTTTTGACAGTTAAAGAACAAGATGCTTCTCAAACAGGAAACTCAACAAGTTTAAGGTATATTTCATTAGGTTTTCCAGTTGGAAAAAAAGCAGGTTTATCTGTAGGTTTACAACCTTTTTCATCTGTAGGGTACTCATTGTTAGATGATAATGATGCTGATAATGTTACTTTGTTTACAGGAGAAGGAGGGGCGAATAAAATATACGCTAGTTTTGGTATGTATGTTTATAAAGGTTTGTCTATTGGGGCAGAAGCTGGTTTTATTTTTGGAAATATAGATAATAGCGTTTTAAATCAAAGAGCAGATGTCGCATTAGCAACTAAACATGAAGAATCTTTTAATGTTAGAGGCGGACAGTTTAAGCTGGGGTTACAATACAAAACAGAACTAAAAAATAAATTGCAATTATCTACAGGAGCATCATTTACCATGTCTACAGATTTATCTGCAAAAGGGTCGGAGAAAATGTATTCATTATCATTTAGTGGATCTGGGCAAGAAGTTCCAAGAGATGAACTATTCAATAGAGCTTTAAATGGAAACATAAATGCACCTTTGAAAAGTGTTTATGGTTTCGGTCTAGGAAAAGAAAATAAGTGGTACGTAGGAATCAACCAAGAATTTCAAAGTGCTTTAGGAAGTAATAGTGTTTTTATAGCTGATGGATCATCTCATAAGTATGATGATTCAAGTAAGTTTGCAATAGGAGGGTACTATATTCCAAAATTAAATTCAATTTCAAGTTATTGGGATAGAGTGACGTACAGAGCAGGTTTGCGTTTTGAAGATACAGGGTTGTTAGTGAAAACTACCAATAATTTTACTGCTGTAAAAGACTTTGGCATAAATGTTGGATTAGGATTGCCATTACCGAGACAATTATCAAACGTAAATGTAGGATTTGAGTACGGGCAAAGAGGAACGACTAACAATAACTTGATAAAAGAAAACTACTTTAACGTAAGGTTAAGTTTATCTTTAAATAGTCTTAAGTGGTTTCATAAGAATAAAATAGATTAACAAAAACTGAGAACGATGAAAAAAATTACGTATTTACTAACAGGATTATTTTTGTTTGTAGCCGTAAATGGAGCGAAAGCGCAAGCAAGCCAAGAGTGTCATATAAAGTATAACCTATTTAAAGGAGATGCTACAACTAAAAAATATACTCAAGCAAAACCTAATTTAGAATACTTATTAGATAACTGTGCTACATTATCTGTTAATATTTATAAATATGGGGCTAAAGTTGCTGAAAACTTAAAAGATCCAGTTTTAGCTAAAAAAGTATATGAAACGAGGTTAGTTAATTTTCCAGATAAAGATCCAGCAAAAGCACATAGTGATTATGCAGAGTTTTTAATTGAAAATAAGTTAGCGACAAATGATAAAGTTTTTGAAATCTTAAAGAAAGCTTATGATCTTTCTCCAAAAGATATGGGAGTTAAAAATATCTTTAGATATTTCCAAATGATAGCAGATAAGTATCAAGATACAAATCCTCAAAAAGTATTTGATACGTATGATGATGTTATGGAGTCTGTAGATGAAAAATTAGAAGATTATAGCAAGAAAATAGCTAAATTGCAAGAGAAAGATTCTGTAGGAACTATTACCTCTAGGGAAAAAAGTCTTTTAAGAGCATATACTATTAATTCATCATCATTAGGTCAAGTAGAAGGAGGTTTAGATGCTAAAATATCTAAAATAGCAACTTGTGAAAGATTAATACCAATTTACTCTAGAGATTTTGAGCAGAACAAAACTGATGGTGTTTGGTTAAAAAGAGCAGTGTCAAGAATGTATAATAAAGGATGTCAAACAGATCCTTTGTTTGAGAAATTAGCAAATGAATATGCTAAGGTTACACAATCTGCTGATGCATATAACTTCTTAGCTGGTGTGTTAGCTAAAAACGGAGACAATGGTGGAGCTGCTGAAATGAGAAAGAAGGCATTCGACTTAGAAACAGATCCATTTAAAAAGGCTAAGTATAAGCTAAGAGAAGCACAAAATGCTGGTGGAAGTAGAGCTAGAGCTTTAGCTTACGAAGCATTAAAGTATAACCCTAATATGGGAAAAGCATATTTATTCATTGCAAGTTTATACCAAAGAAGTGCAAATTCATGTGGTAGTGATGAGTTCGAAAAAAGAATGGTATATGTAGCAGCTTTAAATAAAGCTTTAAAGGCTAAAAAAGTTGATCCAGGATGTGGAGCTAACAGATACATTTCTAGTTATAGAAAAAATGCACCATCTAAAAAGTTAATATTCCAAAAAGGAATGTCTTCAGGTGCTAGTTATAGAGTAGGGTGTTGGATTGGAGAAACTGTTCGTGTACCTTAATAGAATTTAATGCTTAAAAAAGCAACACATATATACAATAGCATTGCTACCATTTGTTTGGTGGCAATGTTTTTTTCTTGTACCAACTCTAAAAAGGAGGTACGGGATTTTTTAGCAGATAAAAATTTACCAGTAGGTTCGGCAGTAAATATTTATCATGTTCATAAAGATTCTGGAAGAATAAGTTCAAAAACCAAAGCACCTGTTTTTTATGATTATTCAAATAGGAAAGAACACCCTTATAGTGAGTTTCCTAAAGGAATTGAAATTGTAACTATAGATAAAAACGGAATAGACTCAACCACAATATCAGGTAACTATGCACTAACCTATAATAAGACAAAAGTATCTGAAATTAGAGGGAATGTGGTAATTACGAATCATACGAATCAAACAAAACTTGAAACTAATCAATTATTCTGGGATCAAAATGAACACTACTTTTTTACAGAAGACGGTTTCAGGTTGACAATGCCTAATGCAGTTATAAATGGGTTTGGTTTTGAATCTAAAGAGGATTTATCAAAACACACAGCTAAAGATATTACAGGAGATATAGAAACAACACAAAAAGATATATAATGAATGCACTTTGGAAATATTTACAATATGGATACTTAGTTATAGGAGTAGTCTTTTTTGTTGAGGGAATCTTAAAATGGAATTCTGATAGACAAGAAGCGTTTATTATGTTTGGATTTGCTATCTTTATCATATTAATTTTCTTCTTTAAACGACATTTTAGAAGAAAAGTAGAAAAAAGAAACAAAGAACGTTAATGCAACCCGAACTCTTAATTATTCTTACTTCTATTTTGTTTTCAGCCTTTTTTTCTGGCATGGAAATAGCCTTTATATCGGCAAATAAACTTCACATAGAATTAGAGAAAAAGGGAGACGGTATACTCTCTAAAATTCTAACCAAACTAACAGAAAAATCTTCAAAGTTTATTACCACTATGTTAGTAGGTAATAATGTAGCTTTAGTTATTTATAGTTACTTTATGGGAGAGCTGTTAATGAGTTGGTTCCAATCCTTTTTACCTTCTGATTATACAGTTGTAAATTATGTGTTGTCTGATATAAGTTTATTAACGCAAACACTTATTTCAACAGTAATTATCTTGGTAACAGCAGAGTTTTTACCAAAAGCTATTTTTAGAATTTATGCAAATGAGATGCTTAAATTTTTTGCTATACCAGCCTATATTTTCTATGTTATTTTTTACGGATTTACATGGGTAATTACTAAAATTTCAGATTTTTGCTTGCATGTTTTTTTTCGAATAAAAGAAAATGAAATTCAAACAGAGTTTAGCAAAGAAGAGCTTGGTAATTATATTTCTGAACAATTAGATGCAGGAAATGATGAAGAAGAAGTAGATTCTGAAATTCAAATTTTTCAGAATGCTTTAGAGTTTCATAAAGTGAAATCTCGTGAAATTATGGTGCCAAGAACAGAAGTTGTTGCAGTAGATTTACATGAGACAGTAAGCAGTCTTAAGAAAATATTTATTACAACAGGATTGTCAAAAATCTTGGTTTATAAAAACTCGTTAGATGATATTTTAGGATATGTAAATGCCTTTGAGCTGTTTAAAAAACCACGTACTATCAAGTCAATTTTATTACCCGTAGAGTTTGTACCAGAGTCTATGATTATTAACGATGTACTTAATAATTTAATAAAAAAACGAAAGAGTATAGCGGTTGTAGTTGATGAATATGGTGGAACTTCAGGTATCATTACAGTTGAAGATATTGTTGAAGAATTATTTGGAGAAATTGAAGACGAACATGATACCCAACAATTATTGGAAGAAAAAATTAGTGAAAACGAATTTAACTTTTCAGCACGTTTAGAGGTTGATTACCTAAATGAAGAATATAATTTAGATATACCGAAAGAAGAAGCGTATGAAACCATAGGAGGGTTTATCTTAAACCATACTGAAACAATACCACTACAAGATGAGGTATTAGATATAGAAAACTTCCAAATCAAAATCTTGCAAGTAAGTGCAACTAAAATTAATGATATTTATTTTAAAGTAATTCATAAAGAAGATTAACTTTTCTCCTTTTATAGAGAGAACTCCCTCAAAAACAGCATAAAAAACATTGCATTATTTACTATGAAATTGTATTTTCGCACACTGTTAATAAAATAAATGACGTATGGCAATTTTATCGAAGATTAGAGAACGTTCAATGTTCTTAATTCTTGTAATTGGTTTAGCACTTTTTGCTTTTGTATTAGACCCTTCTACAATATCAGACTTTTTTAGTGCAAGTAAAGTAAATGAAATAGGTGAAGTTAATGGCGAGGCTATATCTCGTCAAGAGTTCGCTGAAGCTCTGGATGCTTACAAAGCACAGACAGGAAATAACATGTCTGAAATGCAAGCTGCAAAAGCAGTATGGAATAACTTAATCCGTCAAAAAATATACAAAAAACAACTAGAAGAAGCAGGAATTACAGTTGGTGATGCTGATATTTTAAACGCCTTATATGAAACTCCAGTAGTTCAAAATGATGCTAGATTCCAAACTTCAGGTATTTTCGATAAAAACAAGTTAAAAGAACACCTAGCTACTATAAAAGAAGAAAATGGACAAGAGTGGGCTGCTTGGCAAAAATATATGGCTTCTATTAAAAGCAATATAGAAAAAACAACATACGACAACTTAGTTGCTGCTGGCTTAGGTGCTTCATTAAAAGAAGGAGAGTCTAGATATTTATCAGAAAACACTAAAGTGTCTGGTAAATATGTATATGTACCTTATACTACAATTGCAGATAGTTTAGTTACCTTAAAGAAAAGTGATGTTCAAAATTATATAAATAAGCATCAAGAAGCTTTTCAAGTTGAAGCTTCAAGAGATATTAATTTTGTAAAATTTAACATTGAACCTACAACAGAAGATGAAGAAGTTATTAAGGCTAATATAGCTAAGTTAATAGAAGACTCAGTAGTGAACAATACACCAGTTAAAGGATTAAAGAATACTACAGATTATAGTGAGTTTTTAGAAGAAAACGATTCTGATGTAAGATTAGATGATAGTTATAAGTTTAAAGTTCAAGTTCCTCAAGTAATTGCAGAAGAAGTTTTCAACGGTAAAGAAGGAGATGTTTTTGGACCGTATAAAGATGCAGGGTTCTTTAAATTATCTAAAATTACAGAAGTAAAACAGTTACCTGATTCTGCGAAAGCAAGTCATATTTTAATCCCTTTTGTAGGTTCTGCTAGTGCAGATGAAACAGTTGTTCAGACTGAAGAAGAAGCTAAGAAAACTGCGGATAGCTTATTAGCAGTTGTAAAAGCAGATAAATCTAAGTTTGCTGATTTAGCTAAAGAAATGTCATCGGATCAAGGTTCTGCTGAAAAAGGTGGATTCTACGATTGGTTTGCATATAATAGAATGGTGCCGTCATTTAGAGACTTTGTTTTTGAAGGAAAAGAAGGAGACATGGGAGTTGTAAAAACTCAATTTGGGTTCCATGTAATTAAAATTGATGGACAAAAGAACTTCCAAACAGTAGTGAAGTTAACTACTTTTGGACGTAAGATTGAGGCTTCAGAAGAAACAGAAAATACAGTATTTCAAAATGCAGAAACATTTGCTTTAGAGTTAGCAAATGGAAAAGCTTTTGAAGAAGCTGTAAAAGAAAAGAACTTAAGTTCTTTGCCTGCTGTTGGATTAAAAGCATTAGATGAAAGCGTACCAGGTTTAGGGAATGAAAGACAAGTCATTACTTGGGCGTTTGATAAAGAAGTAAACGAAGGAGATTTCAAACGTTTTGATATTGAAGGAGGGTATGTAGTAGCTGTATTGACTTCAAAAACGGCAAAAGGATTAATGCCTGTTGATAAGGCAACTGCTAGTGTACGCCCTATCTTAACAAATGAGCGTAAAGCAAAAATGATTGAAGATAAAATTAGTGGTTCAACATTAGATGAAATTGCTAAATCTGTAAATCAAACAGTAAGAGTTGCTACCGATGTAAACTTACAATCACCAACGATTTCTGGCGTAGGTTTCGAGCCAAAAGTAGTAGGAGCAATGATTAATGCAAAAGAAAATGAAGTAGTTAAAAATGTAGTAGGAGATAAAGGAGTATTTACCTTTGTTATTGAAAAGAAAGGATTACCAACAGCATTACCTAACTACGATACATATAGAAAGCGTATTGTAGCTGAAAGACAGAATAAGACATTTCAAATGTATGAGGCGGTTAAAAAAGCGTCTGAAATTGAAGATAACATGAGTTCTTTCTACGGAATTCAATAAGAAATAACGTCATACCAATAAAAAAATCCCGAACTATTTAGTTCGGGATTTTTTGTATAATATAACAAACTAGTCAATTATGAATTTACAGTTGTTTTTAATTTAATCTAAGTGTCTGGATATAGTAGTCACTCTTATTAAATCTAATAAATTGAGAGTCTGTTTTTAGAATTAATGTAATATCTTTAAAAGAAAATTTCTTTTTTCCAGATTTGACCATAATAGGTTTAAGTTTTTGTAAATAATAGTAGTTAACGCATATAAATAGCGCGCAAATAGCATTACGAGTATTTTCTAAATTGGCTTCAGTGAAGTATTCATTTCTTTGGTGTTTCACCTTATTGTGCATTTTCCACCATTTAGGAGTTTTGTTTTCTTTCCAAATTTCAAATGGTTGAATATCAAAAAAATAAAGACCTATATTAACTTTTTCATTAATAATTTCACCTAAACCTTCTCGAATAATTCCTCTATAATCATTAATTTTTTGAGGAGAAGAGGATTCATTTATTTGATAGCAGATATCTTTTAATATTGCGTCCAGCTCTGAACATGCTGATAGTAATATTCTAGTCAGTTCAATAGAGTAGACTTTTAAATTTTCTTCAGAGAAATCTATAAATCTAGAAATTTGCTTAAAATCAGATTCTAAAGCACAGTAATAATCCCAATATTGCATAGATATTTCACTATTTTCATTGTCTTTCATGGTAGCATTATTTTTGAGAAATAATATTATATAATAATTAGTGTGTTACAATTTAAATGATTTTATATTAACGAAGTTAATTTAAGTAAAACAAAAAAGCAATCTCATATGAGATTGCTTTTTTAAGTATATTTTAAAGAATTTTATTAAGCGTTTAATGGTTTACCATCCCAAGCTGCTTTCGCTGCTTCTTTTATAGCTTCAGAGTAGGTTGGGTGTCCATGACAAATACGAGCTAAATCTTCCGCAGAAGCTCTGTATTCCATTGCTACGGCTGCTTCCATAATTAAATCAGCAACACGAGCACCTACCATATGAACTCCTAATATTTCATCTGTATTTTTATCAGCTAATACTTTTACAAATCCATCAGTATCTCCACTTGCACGAGAACGCCCTAATGCACGCATTGAGAATTTTCCAGACTTATAATCAACACCAGCATCTTTTAATTCTTGTTCAGTTTTACCAACAGCCGCTACTTCTGGCCAAGTATAAACAATACCAGGAATTAAGTTATAGTCAATATGAGGCTTCTGTCCTGCTAAATATTCAGCAACCACAACACCTTCTTCTTCTGCTTTATGTGCTAACATAGCTCCACGAACTACATCACCAATTGCATAAATGTTAGAAACGTTGGTTTGTAAATGATCATTTACATCAATCATTCCTCTTTCAGTAACTTTAACACCCGCTTTTTCTAAAGCTAATCCTTCAGTGTACGGACGACGACCTACTGAAACTAAACAGTAATCTCCAGTGAAAGTAACCTCTTCACCTTTTTTATTAGTAGCTTTTACCACAACTTCGTCACCGTTTCTTTCAACAGAAGTTACACCGTGGCTAGCATTAATTTTCATTCCTTGTTTCTTTAAAACTTTAGTTAGTTCTTTAGAAACATCTTTATCCATTGTTGGAGTGATTGTAGGAGCGTATTCGATAACAGTTACATCAGCACCTAAACGCTTGTAAACAGAACCTAGTTCTAACCCAATAACACCACCGCCAATTACTAATAAGTGCTTAGGAACTTCAGGAAGTTTTAAAGCTTCAGTAGAAGTAATTACGCGCTCTTTATCAATAGTAATAAAAGGTAAAGAAGATGGTTTAGAACCAGTAGCTATAATAATGTTAGTACCTTCAATTACTTCTTCAGTACCATCATTTTTTGTGATTTTCACGTGCGTAGCATCTTCAAAAGAACCTAAACCTTCGTAAACCTCAATATTGTTTTTATCCATTAAATATTTGATACCTCCAGTAGTAGTTTCTACTACATTTGCTTTACGAGCTACCATTTTTCCGAAGTCAAAAGAAGGTTTCTCAACAGAGATACCGTGCTCTTCGAAATGATTTACTGCATCATAGTAATGGTGCGAAGAATCTAATAAAGCTTTTGAAGGAATACATCCAACATTTAAACAAGTTCCACCTAAAGTTGAGTATTTTTCGATAATAGCAACTTTAGAACCTAATTGAGCGGCTCTGATAGCAGCAATGTACCCTCCTGGACCAGAACCAATAACGATTAAATCGTATTTCATGAGTTGTGTTTTATTTTTTCATAAATAATGAAGCACAAAAATACAATTATTTGTCGATAAAATTAGTTTTCATATCTTTAAAACTTAAATTCGTCGCATGAAAATTTTCAAAAAAATTATAGGTTTCTTATTACTATTATTAATAATCGCGCAGTTTTTACAACCAAAAAAAAATCAAGGAGAAATAACTACTGTTGACCCTTTTATTACAGAAACCAAACCGAACGATGTAGTACACAAAATACTAAAAACAGCTTGTTTTGATTGTCATAGTAATTCAACTCGCTATCCTTGGTATAGTAGAATAACACCTGTGAATTATTGGTTAGCTGATCATATAAATCATGGAAAAGAAGAATTGAATTTTTCTGAATGGGCTACCTATTCTTTAAAAAGAAAAGAGCATAAGATGGAAGAAGTTTGGGAAGAAGTAGAAAAAGGAAAAATGCCGTTAGATTCATATACGTGGACACATGCAGACGCTCGTTTAACTAAAGAAGAAGTTGAGCAAGTAATTAATTGGGCAAAAAGCGTACAAAATGACTACAAAAAACAGTTAGGGAACTAAATTAATGCAAGAACTTTTAATAATTGGATATGTTTGGATAGAAAAAACGACTGGAGCTGGTAACCGAATGTTACAGTTGCTTAATGTTTTTAAAAACCAAAATTATAGCATCACTTTTGCAACTCCTGCCCAAAAAACTGAGAATTCTTTAAACTTAACTGAATTAGGAATAGAGGAGAAATCTATTGAGTTGAATTCAAGTTCTTTTGATGATTTTGTTAAAGAACTACAACCAGATGTTGTCTTGTTCGATAGGTTTATGATGGAAGAACAATTTGGTTGGCGTGTTGCAGAACATTGCTCGAAAGCTCTAAGAATTTTAGATACTGAAGATTTACACTTTTTACGCAAAACACGTCATCAACAATTAAAAAAGAAGGAACAATTTTCTACAGAGGCATTGTTACAATCGGATGAGGCGAAGAGAGAAATAGCAGCAATTTTACGTTGTGATATGAGTCTGATTATTTCAGCTTATGAAATCAAGCTTTTAAAAGAAGTTTTTAAGATTGATGAAGCTTTATTATATAATTTGCCTTTTTTGTTGGATAGAATAGATGCTGAAGCTATTCAGAATTGGAAGTCTTTTGAAGAACGAGCGCATTTTGTGTTTGTAGGTAATTTTTTCCACGCTCCGAATGTCGATGCTGTTTTACAATTGAAGTCAATTTGGAAATCCATTAGAAAACAATTACCTGAAGTAGAATTACATATTTACGGAGCGTATGTTACAAAACAAATTCAGCAATTGCACAAGCCAAAAGATGGCTTTATTATAAAAGGATTTGCAAAAGATGTCTTAGAAGTAGTTAAAAATGCTAGAGTAGTGTTAGCGCCAATTCGTTTTGGAGCTGGAATTAAAGGGAAGTTAACTGAGGCAATGGAATGCGGAACTCCAAGTGTTACTACTTCAATAGGAGCAGAAGGAATGCACGCTAATTTACCTTGGAATGGATTTATAGAGGATGATTTTGAGAAGTTTGCCAGTAAAGCTATAGAACTGTATACCTACGATATTCTTTGGAAAAAAGCGCAACAAAAAGGAATTGAAATTATCAATTTGATATATGATAAAGAAAAATTAGTAAATTCTTTTACAAATAGAATAAATGAAACCCAAGAAGATCTAGAGACACATCGCACACAAAATTTTCTTGGAAGTTTGTTACGACATCAAACCTTACAGGCTACAAAATTCATGAGCAAGTGGATTGAAGAAAAGAATAGAAAGACCTAATGAGAAAACATTAGGTCTTTTTTGTTAATTGATAATAGTTCCCTTTTTACTTTTATTGTAAAAAAGTATTCGTGTAATTAGTAAGAAAGCTACCGACATTATTAATACTATACTTATCTTAAAAAACAATGATGTATAGCTTGGACTTTTGTATTCAAAAGTTGGTAATTGCTTGTATAATTTTGTGTTTATTTTTTCATTATTATAAAGAAGAGGAACAAAAAAGTCTCTCCACCTTGTAGAAAATTCAGCCACTTGACTTCTATACTGTTGGTAATGTGTTGTAGAAGTTCCAGCTATATCGTTAAAGCTTTGCTGTAAAATTATAGCAGGAGAACTATATTGCCACAACTTAACCCATTTTTGCTGTTTTAGTAGCTGTGTTTCGTATGATTCTACTAGTGGTTTAACCTCGTCTTCAACCAAATCTTGTGAAGCTAAATACTTATGCCAAAAAGAATAGTTTTGATTATTATTAGAAGCATATTCAGGATGATCTCTTAAAAAATTATCAAGTATTTTATCTTGTTTTTTAGAAATTTCATCTTTTAATGCTCTTACTTCAGTAATCATTTTTGTTCGAGATGGTATTGGATAAAAAGTATTTGCAGCTTGTGCTATAATAGCAGGAATAATTAGAATTATAAAAACCCAGATAGCTAATAAACTTACTGCATTTTTAGCAGAATTATTTACTTTTATATTGATAAATAAAACAACAGTAAACCAAAATAACATGTAAGTTAACGTAAGTAGTAAAAAGTATAGGTACTCAGTTAGATTTTCTGCAAAATTATAATTGTTAATTATAAAAGAAATTGTTAAAACCAAGACAACTATAACAGATAGTACAAAGAATTTAAGCATTGTTTTCTGTAGTATCCATTTGTAAATAGAAATAGGTTGAGAAGCCATTAATTTTAACGAACCATTTTCTTTTTCTAAAGAGAAAATATGATAGCTAAAAGCTATTATAATCAAGGGCAAAATGTATATAATTACAAAGGCTAAATCAAAACTACCAAAAAGAAGTTGAATAGGGTTTGAAAGTTCTGTATGATTAAAAAAGAAACTATCGCCGTACGCTTTTGGTTGCACATAATGTGTAAATAAATCACTTTGTCCTGTAGCAATAAAAGCAGTTTCTTGAGGGTACATTGCCGCAACACGAGGATGTGAATATCCAATATTCATGGGGTTGGTAGGTAAGCTCCTCGAGTTTTGATTAACGTCAAGTCCTTTTTCAATAGAATCAAGAGTTTTTAGTACTGCTATGTCTTGTTTTTTAACAGTATTATTCGCTTTTTCAATGTCAGAAACACGCTTATTTACTTTTTCTTTACCATTATACCCAGCAAAAAGAACAAGGGTTAATAAGATTATAGTTAATAAAACAAGCCATTTACTCCGTAAAAGAGACTTTAATTCGTATTTAAAATTATATGAAAACATATTAATGATTTTTATTAATAAAGAATACTAGTACTCCTGTAATTGCAAACCACATGATGAGAATTAACATCATAGATGTATTGTTACTCAATATTTGATAGAAAGGAGCGTTTGTGTATTCGAACTTAGGAAGTTTTTTCCATGCGTTTGCAGAAGCAATATAACGTTCACCATATTTAGAGTTTTTTTCAGTAAGTCCATTTAAAAATTCTTGTGTTTTTACTCTGTAAGTTTCTGCTGTTTCAGAAAAGTCACGATGTGATTGATAATCGGTTCTAGAAATAGCCATAGATAAAAAACGAGTAGGAAGGAAAGGAGAAATTATTGAAATGGATTTGTAAACCTTTTCTTGTTTTTGAGCCTGATCATCTAACCAATTATAATGTTTAGCATATACTTTAGCTTGATATTCTTCTCCTTTTTGCATTCTATAGGCATTGTAATTAAAGGGAAGCTTATGCACGCTATCAACATTGTATTTCTTTAGAGCTTCTTCTTCAAGTTTTTTAGCTTCCTCATTCCAAGGGTTATGTCCGTCAAGCCCTTTTTTTCGGTCTTCTGCTATTCTTTTAGAAAACTCTTGGTGGGTTGGATATGGATATTTAGAATCAGCTAGATTACTAGCTATTTTAGGTGCAATAAAACAAGCAAGAACCCAAAATACTAAACTAGAAACCAAAGCAACTCCTGATTTTTTTGCAACTAATGATATGAATAAAATAACATTAGTAAAAATCAAATAGTAGAGTAAATAGGCTATATACAACACTCCTAAGGTACTCCAACTAAATACTCCAACATCATTTGTGTTAGAAAGAATTAAACCAGCTATTAAAAATAGAAGAGTTGTAATTGTTATTATAGGTATTAATACTGCAAACCATTTTCCAAAAAGTAGTTTTGTGTTACTAATTCCTTGACTTTTAAGTATCGCAAAAGTTCCTTTTTCTAATTCTTTAGTATAAGAATCGTAACCAATTAGAATTAAGATTAAAGGGAGTATATATAATAAAATAAAACTAAGGCTTAGTTCTCCAAAACGAGACAGTGATGTTTGGTCTGAAGCATTACTAAATTGAGCTTCGTTTCTATTATGAGCCTCTAAAAAAATAGAAATTCCTGTATATTTTTCAATACCTTGATCTATCAGTGATAAAGGAGATTTTGGTTTGAAAACATAGTTTCCGTAATGGGCTGCCGAATGCGGATTTTTTTCTCCTTGTTCCTCCCAAAGAGATCGTTCATTTTTTTGAGCTTCAACGTACTGTTGGTTACTATGTTGGTATTGATTAAAAGTTAACACCAAAGCAACTACTAATAAAATAAATACGATACCTGTTGAGATTTTAAAGCGACCGTCTCTTAAAATCTCTTGAAGTTCTTTTTTAACTACGTGAAAAATCATAATACACTTTCTTTTAAACTCATCGTTTCTAAGTAAAGGTTTTCAATCTCTTGTAAAGACTTATCACTACAAGGGAAATTATATTTTAATTGCCCTTGTTTCATAATTCCAATGTGCGTTCCAATTTCTTTAGCTCTAAAAATGTCATGAGTAGCCATTAATATAGCAACTCCATTTTTTCTCATTTTTTGTAGCAGTTCTCCAAATTCATTGCTAGATTTTGGATCCAAACCAGAAGTAGGCTCATCTAGTAGTAAAATATTAGCATCTTTTGCTATAGCCAAAGCAATTCCAACTTTTTGTCGCATTCCTTTAGAAAAGAATTGAACTCTTTTATGAAAAGCTTCTGATTGTAAACCAGCTTCATGTAAGAAAAACTCAAGTTCTTTTTTAGTGAAGTTTTTACCACCAATACCTAAAAAATAATCAAGGTTTTCTATGGCAGTTAAAGTAGGGTACAACATTAAGTTTTCTGGAATGTAAGTTAAAAAAGCTTTAGTTTCTCTTGCGTTATCAGTAATATTTAAACCGTTTATAAACGCTTTTCCAGAAGAAGGAGCAATAAAATTTAAAAGTAAATTTATAGTCGTTGACTTTCCTGCTCCGTTAGCCCCAAGTAAGCAAAAAATTTCTCCTTCGTTTACTTTTAAATTTAACTTATTAAGGGCGGTGAAGTCACCATACTTTTTTGTTAAGTCTCTTGTTATTATCATTATTGTAGCGTTAAATAGTTATTCAATTTTAATATCTACGGAAGTTCTACTTTGCCATCCAGTAACATCAATGACAGAAATTTGACAATGGTAGTCGCCAGAATCAATATCTGTTGGAATTGTAATACTTTGGGTTATTTCAAATTCTATAGGATTATTATCAATAGTGTAATTCTCCATAAAAATTAAAGGAGAAACAGGATCTTTTATAGGTGATAGTTCACAACTAGAACCTTGATCATCGTGTGTGTGATGATCAAAATTATGATGAATATCAATGGCATAAGTAGCTAAAGCTATATTGTCAGATACTTTTACACGTATTGTATACTCTTTCCCTTTTTCTAATACAGAGCAAGATTTAGGAAAACCTTCGTTGTAATTTATGGTAATGGTTGGCTTTACAGTATCTGGCTCTTCTGAATCACTGCTACAGCTTATGTTTAATAAGGTTAGGAGTAGTAATGCACTCGTTATTTTTAATAATTTCATAATAGTTTGTTATTTATAAAAGACTACTTGATTTTCTCAAGTAGTCTTTTGCGTTATAATTATTTTATTTCAAGAGGAATAGATAGCTTTACAGTTTCGCTTTCGCCACTTTCTTTAGCATAAATATTCAACCAGTAACTTCCTACTGGAGCACTAGGAATTAAATCGTAATGATAGTGTATATGAGGGTTTTTAACTCCTTCATATAATTCTTTAGGTAAAACGGTAATTACTTTGTCCCACTCTCCAACTTCAACATTTTGTCCCTCTCTCCATTCTTCGAACCAAAATTCATATTTAATTTCGGTAACAGTATTATTACCAGAAACATATTCAAATTCGGTATGTAATTCATTTTTACCAAAGGTAATTGAATTGTTATCACCAACCTCTAAGTCTTTAAACTTTTGAATAATATGTAACTTTTTAGTGATGGCACTTTTAGTTCCATCTTCATGTTCAACTGTAATTTTAAATTTATAAACTCCTTCGGCAGGAATAAATGAAGGACCGTATTTGTTGTCTTCATCAAAATATACATGGTAGTGTATGTGGGGATTTAATTGACCTTCATAACGATCAACAGGCACTAAGTGGTTTTTTAATTCCCAAATTAACTCACCTGTCTTAACTTTCGGAACATCGTAAGCTTCTACGTCAAAATAAATTTTAGAAACTTTGCTAGTTCCTTCGTAGCCAAATTCAATATGAACATCTACGTTTGATTGTGGTAAAACAAAATCAGAGTTACCTAACTCTAAGTCTTTAAAATTTTCTGTATTAATATTTTCATCAAAAGTATCTGGGATGTTGTCTTCATCACTACAAGAAATGATTAAAAGACTTACGAAAAATAAGATTGCTGATTTAAATGTGTTTTTCATGATTAAAAAATTAAATAATTAAAATGTTTGTATAATTGTTATTGAAAAGTTTCTTCCAGGTTCAGGAACCTCTATCAGCCTGTAGAAGCTCGTATGGTCGAATACTTTGTTGTTTAAAATGTTATTTAACCTTCCTTGAATTTTAAGAGGCTGCTTTTTTGAGAAAAGATCTACACTAGTATGTAAACCGATGTTTAGTAAAGAATACCCTTCTGTCGTTTTTTCAGGAGGAACAATATTGTTTTGATCCGAAACCAATCGTACACTTGAGAATATTTTAGTTTCTCCAAAAGTAGACCAAGGATTCAATGCGTATTCAAGCGAAACAACTCCTGTTAATGGAGGAGAAAAAGGAAGTGTGAAGTTTTTCTTTTTTCCACTTAATTGTCTTGCTTTTACATACTCTAAAGAACTTGTAATAGATAATTTATCAATAGGTTCATATTGCGCCATAATTTCGCCACCATATCTAAAAACGCGACTTTGATTGTATTGATACTTCTGAAGTGTTTCGTAATACTCTGACGTTGGACTTAAATAAATATAATTATCAAAATAATTGACAAATGGCGTGATTTGAATAGAGCCTCTGCTAAAATTAGTTTTAAACTCTCCATCTATCTGATAAGAACTTTCAGGTTCTAAGTCAAGACTTCCTTCTTCATATCGATACATGTGATAGTTTACTCCGTCTGAAGCCAATTCGTTTGCTAGTGGAATTCTAAAACTCTTGCCTACATTTATTTTATACGATGTGTTTTTTCGTCCATAACTTAATCCAGCTGAAGCGCTAAAACTTCCAAAAGTTAAACTCTTTCTTTCTGAACGCTGTAGTTGTTGCTGAGTAGTATTTCCGTTTTCGTCAGTAACAGGAGATAAAAACCATTCGTAATAAGGCTGTGTTTTTATTACACCATAATCGTAACGTACACCACCATCTAAATATAAATTGTCGTTGAGTTTTATTTGATCGTATACAAAAGCTCCAGCTGTAAAACGAGTATATTCAGGAATAAGAAACCCCCAACCATCAATAGTATTATCTTGATACTCTAAATTAACACCTGTAGTAACTTTATGTTTATTAAAGTTATGTAATTGACTTTTTACATTAAGGCTATAGGTATTCTTTTTAAATAAGCGTTCCATTGTAGATGACGGCTTGGGCATATAACCATGCGGAACAGGTTCTGAGTGTTCTTCACGATAGTTATTTTGAAAACCAAGCTCAATATCCAACGTATAACTAGGGAATAGAAAACTGGTATTATTCGTTATTTTAAAATGATTGACCTTATGATGTGGTAAATCAATATCTCTATTGTCAGCATCGTAATCTATTTTAGAAGTTCTCACTTCCAGACCATGTGCATTAGCAAAAAAACCATTTTTAGAATTTACATTGCTAAAAGAAGTTATAGAGCTAACATTATCTGCTACATAACCTATAGAAACTCCAACATTATGATTGTATCCTGCTGTATTTCGCAAGTAGTTTTTATGTAAATCAAAAATGTAATTATCGTACGTAATTTTTTGAGTAGGAACTTTATAGTCGCCGTAATCTTCGTGGGTTATTCTTGCCTTGTAATACCAATGATTATAACGTTGTTTAACACCTAAAGACACTCCATAAAAATCATTGTTACTTCTATTGGTGAGGTTTACTTCTCCTGAAAAAGAATTAACATCAGGTAGTAAATTGTTTTTCAAACTAATTACCCCAGAGATTGCATCAGAACCATAGAGTAGAGAAGCAGCTCCTTTAGTAACCTCAATGTTATCAATGTTGTATTGGTCTATTTCCAAACCATGGTCGGCTCCCCATTGTTGTGCTTCGTGTTTTATACCGTTTTCAACAACAACAACTCTATTAAATCCTAATCCTCTAATAGTAGGTTTAGATTGCCCAGAACCAATAGTTATTGTGCTAACACCAGGAATATCTTTAAGAGTTTGCATTAAACTATTGTCTCTGTTTTTCTCTAAAAAACCAACATCAATCCTTTGTGTATTGCTAGAGAACTTTGTTAGTGTTTTTTTAGGGTTTTGTGCAATAACCACTTCATTCAATACTGAATTGTCTTGTATTAGAGTAATAACTATTGTAGAAGAAGTAGTAGAAATGTTCTCTTGATAAGTAACATATCCAACATGAGTAACAGTTAAGAGATACTCTTTGTTTAAAAGTTTGTAAAAAGTACTACTTCCCTGAGTGTTTGTGTACGCGTGCTTTGAACCAATACTTACGTGAGCATTGGGTAACTCTTTTTGTGTTGTTCCATCAATTACCTTAATAGTAAGAGAATTGGTATTCTGACTAAAAAGAATTGCGTGAAACAATACACAAAATAAAGCGCCTAAGCTTTGTTTTGTCATTGTAAACAGAATTAAAAACGAATTGTAGTAGTTGAATTGTAAGATTCAACTATTAATTAAATAATATAGAACAAGCGTGTTAACTGATTGTAATGCACCGTAAACCTAGCTTTAGGGATACATAAATCACACTCCGATAAAGTACAAATGTTCTAAACTAAGATGTTACAAGTTTGTAGGAGGTCCTCTAAGTTTTCTATTCAGAGAGTTGTAAGAAGGTAAAATAATCGACTTGTAATTGTCTACTATAGTCTTACCAGGAAGAATAGCTAAAACTTGTGAGAAGTTTGTTGTAGGTATATTAAAAGAAGCAAAAGAAAAATAACAAATATCACAATGGTCATTTACCGATTCGTGTAAGTGAGTAGATTTTTCTTTACAGTTATGATGATGTGCTTCGTTTTCATGATGGTGAGTAGCTTTTATAAGAATAGGAAGCATAAGAAGAACCACCAATGATAAAGAGGTGATTTTACTAAATATGCTATTTTTATTCAAGCTCATTTCTTATAACTGTAAGGAAACAAAAGTAAGTGCTTAGCAAACTTTATATATGTTAAAATCTGTTAATTTTTTTCTAAAAAAAATAGTTCCTTTTACATAAAAAGGAACTATTTAAAACATTAAAATTATGAGGTGTTAATTCTTGTCAATCAATCCAGCACGTCTTAATAAAGCATCAGGTTTCGGTTCTCTACCTCTAAAACGTTTGTATAACTCCATAGGTTCTTCTGTTCCACCTTTAGACAATACATTATTCTTAAACTTATCAGCAACCTCTTTATTAAAAATACCTTTCTCTTTAAAGTACTCAAAAGCATCGGCATCTAAAACCTCTGCCCATTTATATGAATAATATCCAGCTGAGTATCCGCCTTGAAAAATATGAGAAAAAGAAGTGCTCATACAGTTTTCTGCTACATCAGGGTATAATTTAGTCTCAGCAAAAGCATTCGTTTCAAACTCTTTTACACCAGTAATAGTTTCAGGAGAACCTCCAGAGTGCCAAGACATATCTAATAATCCAAAACTTAATTGACGCAAGGTTTGCATTCCTTCATGAAAACTCGCAGATTCTTTAATTTTCTCAACATACTCCATAGGAATAATTGCTCCTGTTTCGTAATGTTTTGCAAACAACTCCAACGCTTCTTTTTCGTAACACCAGTTTTCTAAAACCTGACTAGGTAATTCCACGAAATCCCAAGAAACAGAAGTTCCTGATAAGCTCTTATAAGTAGTGTTAGCCAACATTCCGTGTAAGGCATGACCAAATTCGTGGAAAAGGGTAGTAACCTCATTAAAAGTTAATAAAGAAGGCTTGGTTTGTGTAGGTTTGGTAAAGTTACAAACGATAGAAACTTGAGGTCTTTCGTTAGTATCGTTACTCCTATATTGTGATTTGTAAGAAGTCATCCACGCACCATTACGTTTTCCTGGTCTTGGATGAAAATCTGCATAAAAATATGAAATAAAATTACCATCAGTATCAGTTACAGCATACGTTTTTACATCTTCATGGTACTTATCAATAGTGTCAATTTCTTCAAACTGTAAGTTGTACAATTTGTTAGCCACAGTAAACACACCATCAATTACATTCTCTAACTTAAAATAAGGTTTCAATAACTCTTGATCTAAGTTAAATAACTCTTTTTTAAGCTTCTCAGAATAGTAAGCACCATCCCATTTTTGTAGCTGGTCTATTCCGTCAAGTTTTTTAGCATAGGTCTCTAAATTATCAAACTCACGCTGCGCAGCAGGTTTCGCTTTTTCTAATAGTTCATTTAAAAACTCCATAACCTTTCCAGGAGTTTCAGCCATACGCTCTTCTAATACAAAATGAGCGTGGGTTTTATAACCTAATAGGTTGGCACGTTTGTGGCGTAAGGTTACAATGTCTTTTACAATTTGCTCATTGTTGTATTCATTTTGTTGAAACCCTTTTTTACCAAAAGCTATTGCTAACTTTTTTCTCAATTCTCTATTATCAGCATAGGTCATAAAAGGAATATAACTTGGATAATCTAAGGTAATCATCCAGCCTTCTTTACCTTTAGAGTTAGCGAGTTCTTTAGCTGCTTCTTTTGCACTTCCAGGTAAGCCTGCTAAATCATCTTCATTGGTAATTAATAATTCAAAAGCATTGGTTTCAGCTAATACATGCTCTCCAAACTGTAACGATAATTTTGCTAATTCAGCATCAATTTTACGAAGCTCAGCTTTATCAGTTTCATTTAAATTTGCTCCGTTACGTGCAAAACTTTTGTATTGTTTATCTAACAACATTTCTTGTTCAGGAGTCAAATTTAAATCAGACAATTGATCGTATACAGTTTTTACACGTTTAAACAATCCTTCATTTAAAATCATGTCGTTTCTAAACTCACTTAACCAAGGCGAAATATCTTTCGCTATTTTTTGAATTTCTTTATTGGTTTCAGCAGAGTTTAAGTTGAAAAAGATAGAAGTAGCTCTGTCTAATTTATTACCAGCGTTGTCTAAAGCAACTGTAGTGTTTTCAAAGGTTGGAACGTCAGAATTCTTAACAATAGTATCAATTTCGTCCTTAGCTATTTGTATAGCTTCTTTTATTGCAGGTTTATAATCTTCTTCTTTGATTTGAGAAAAAGGAGGGGTATTAAAATCTTGTAAAAGTGGATTCTTAGTCATAAAAAATTCGTTTTAAAAATTGAAGAAACCTCACAAATAAAATTTATGAGGCTCTCAAGTTAATATTGTACTAAAGTACTTATTTTTTTACGTTTTCAGAAGCTTTTTCAACCTTCAGTTTTAAGCCTTCTTTATAAGCGATTATTTTGTCTAACACACATTTGTCAGAAGCACCAATAATTTGTGCAGCTAAAATACCTGCATTTTTAGCTCCATCTAAAGCAACTGTAGCAACAGGAACACCTCCTGGCATTTGAAGAATAGACAGCACAGAATCCCAACCATCAATAGAGTTTCTACTTTTTACAGGAACTCCAATTACTGGTAATGGGCTCATACTTGCTACCATACCAGGTAAATGAGCAGCACCTCCAGCACCAGCAACAATAACTTGTACTCCGCGTTTGTGTGCATTGTTAGCATAGTCGAATAATTTTTCAGGAGTTCTGTGTGCAGATACAATATCTACTTCTACTTGAATATCAAAACTCTCTAAAATATCAATTGCTTCTTGCATGATTGGAAGATCTGAATCGCTTCCCATGATAATTCCTATCATAATTTTATGTTTTTGTCATCTCGAGTGTAGTCGAGAGGTTACTTTGCTATTACCTTAATAGTTTCTTTTACTTGTTGAGCGATTTTTCTCGCTTCGTTTATATCTTTATTTACAATAGTTACGTGTCCCATTTTACGGAAAGGTTTGGTTGTTCTTTTTCCGTAGACGTGAGGAGTAACACCGTCAATTTTTAAAATTTCTTCGATGTTTTCATATACCACATCACCAGTATATCCTTCAGCACCTACTAAATTCACCATAATTCCAGCAACCTTACTTTCAGTACTCCCTAACGGAAGGTTTAAAATACTGCGTAAGTGTTGTTCGAATTGGTTGGTATAACTTGCTTCTATAGAATAATGCCCAGAATTATGAGTTCTTGGAGCTGCTTCATTTACTATGATTGTATCATCTTCAGTTTGAAACATCTCTACTGCTAGTAATCCAACAAAATCAAAAGCATCCGCAACTTTTAAAGCAACTTCACGCGCTTTTTGGGCAACTAAATCTTCTATTCTTGCAGGGCAAATAACATACTCTACTTGATTCGCTTCTGGATGAAACTCCATTTCAACTACTGGGTAGGTCTTAGTTTCTCCATTGGCATTTCTAACTACAATAACTGCTAATTCATTTTTAAAAGGAATTAGCTTTTCAGAAATACACTCACCAGTAGGTAAATTTTCTAAATCGCTGATAGAACGAACTATTTTTACACCATTACCATCGTATCCAAATCGAGCAGACTTCCATACAAAAGGAAGCGTAACAGCATCATTACTAATAGTATGTTTTAATTCTTGTAAAGAAGTAAACCTAGAAAAATCAGCCGTAGGAATTTGGTTGTCATGATAAAACACCTTTTGATGTGCTTTGTTTTGGATAGTTCTTAAGTTTTTAGGCTTCGGAAAAATAGTTAACCCTTCAGCTTCTAAAGCGTCTAAGGCGTCAATATTTACATTTTCAATTTCTATAGTTAATAAATCTACTTGCTTCCCAAAGTTGTAAACAGTGTCATAATCCAATAAATCTCCTTGATGAAATTCATTACATATTTGAGCACAAGGAGCATCAGAATTTCCGTCTAGAATAACAGTATAAATATCGAATTTTTGAGTTTCGGTAAGTAACATTCTTCCTAATTGGCCGCCTCCTAGAACACCCAATTTAAAGTCTGAAGAAAAGTAATTTTTCACGATAAATGTGTTAATTGTGTTGTTGTTGCTGCAAAAATAAGAATCTAATTGTTAGTACAAATAGTATTAACGAGATATTCTTAACTGATTGTTACCAATAGAAGTAACAAAATACATTAAAGCATTACAGCCTTCGCCATCTAAAGGAGTACCTCCTGAAAGATAGTTGTATTTTTTATCATCACAAGGGCAGGTAATTTCTACACCATTAAAAGTCATTAAAGAGCTACATTTTTGCTCAGGACATTGTCGGTCAAAAGCTCTATAGCCAGAAGTTCCTGTTCTAAAAATAAAAACATTTCTTCCTTGTATTGTATTTTGAGATTCCCCTCCAGGAACTAACAATCCGCTAAATTCTGGGAGAGACAAATCAATAATAGCATTCATTTTTACTCCAGAAAAACAATTGTTAATAGGGGTGTTATCACTACAACTAAAACAAATTAGAACAAGAATTAAATAAAATTTTTTTTTCATTTTTTAGTATAGAGTTAGTATTGTAACGCAACGAAGTTACAAATATTTTGTACATTTGTAAGACTATCTCATTCCTAACGGCATGGGATTTTTAAATTTAACCCACAGGTTTTTAGGAAGAAAAGTTATATACTTTTTGTAAAACGTTAAGGAAAACGTATAAAAGTTTGTTGATTTTAAAAAAGACAGAAGAGATGAGTAATGTATCATATTATACGGAAGAAGGATTAAGAAAACTTAAAGAAGAGTTAGCCCAATTAGAGCAGGTTGAAAGACCTCGTGTTTCTCAAGAAATAGCAGATGCCCGTGATAAAGGAGATTTGAGTGAGAATGCAGAATATCATGCTGCAAAAGAAGAGCAATCGTTGTTAGAAACAAAAATTGCAAAGCTTAAAAACGTAGTAGCAAATGCTCGTGTTATTGATGAAAGTCAGTTAGATACCTCAAAAATCTTAATTCACTCAATAGTTAAGATTAAAAATTCAGTTAATGGAATGGAGTTTACCTATACACTAGTTGCTGATAGCGAAAGTGATGTAAGAAACGGAAAGTTATCTGTAAACTCACCAATTGGTAAAGGGTTGTTAGGTAAAAAAGTAGGTGATATTGCCGAAATACAAGTGCCTAACGGAATTATGAAGTTTGAAGTTATAGAGATTTCTCGATAAAAGAAAAACAAATACAAAAGAGTAAAGATTTATTCGGGTTTTAGCTTCGCTAGAATCCGATTTCTTTTTTACTTTTACTGTAAAATTAAATAAAACAACATGGCAAGTATTTTTACAAAGATTATAAACGGAGAAATTCCATCGTATAAAATAGCTGAAGATGACAACTATTTTGCTTTTTTAGATATCAATCCAAATGCTAAAGGACATACATTGGTAATTCCTAAGCGTGAAGAAAATAAACTATTCGATTTATCGAAAGAAGAGTACGACGGATTAATGTCTTTCTCTTACAGGGTAGCCAAAGCGATTGAAAAAACAATACCATGTGAACGTGTAGGAATGAGTGTAATTGGTTTAGAAGTACCTCATGTACACGTACATTTAATTCCGTTACAAACCATGGAGGATATCCGTTTTGTAAAGAAAGAAAAATTAACAAACGAAGAGTTTGTAGCTGTTGCAGAAGAAGTTGCTAAGAATTTTGAATAAATAAAAAGCTATGAAAAAGTGGGTTAAAAGTGGACTAGTTTGGGGAGGAACAATGTTTTTAGTAATGACTTTTCTTTTTCCATGGTATGATGGAAAAGCTATAACTGTTAAAAGCAGTTTAATTGGCTTTGTTATATGGGGTATTGGAGGAATACTTTTTGGATTAGCAATGAAAAAGAGAGTAGAAAAAGAATAAAAAACTAAACCTTACTCAATAAAACCTCAAACGTAGTTCCTTTTCCTAGTTCTGATTTTAGCACATGTATTCTTCCGTTGTGGTAATCTTTAATAATTCGTTTAGAAAGTGATAAACCAAGACCCCAACCACGTTTTTTTGTGGTAAATCCTGGGTTGAATATTTGTAAAAATTGTGTTTTAGGAATCCCCTTACCAGTATCAGAAATTAGAATTTTCACATTCTTAGAACTCGTACTAATACTAACAGATAACTTCCCTTTACCTTGCATAGCATCAATAGCGTTTTTAATTAAATTTTCTATTACCCAACCATATAACTCGGTGTTTAGGTTAGCGTGAATTTCTTCAGCCTCAGTAGTAAAAGAAAAAGAAATCTGTTTGGAGCTTCTATTTTCTAAGTAATTAAAAGCAGTTTTAGTAATAGATACAATGTTGTAAGGTTTCAATTTAGGAAGTGATCCGATTTTAGAAAAACGATTAGCAATAATATTTAAACGCTTCACATCCTTTTCAATTTCATCTATATAATCGGTGCTTACATTTTCAGTACGTAAAATGGCTATCCAACCCAATAATGAAGAAAGTGGCGTTCCTATTTGATGTGCTGTTTCTTTAGCCATTCCTGTCCATAACTTATTTTGCTCAGCAACCTTATTAGACTTATAAACCATGTAAATAATGGTAAGAAACAGTCCTAAAATTAGCACTAAAGCAAGTGGATAGTATTTGAGCTTGTATAAAAGGTCAGAATTTCTGTAGTAAATGTGTTCTTTAATACCTAAATATTCTATTGCAATTGGCTCATTTTGGTTTTTCATGATGCTCAATTGCTGTTGAAGATATTTTGAATCTGTAGACTTTATAGAATCTAAGTTATGAAACTGTTTTATCTCTCCATCTTTACCAACCAAAATAGAAGGAATATTCTCTATAGTTTCATAAACTTTGTTTACTAAATTAAAATTACCATCAGAGTCAGGGTTAGATGCTACTTCTTTAATTGCTGTGGCATAAATTTCCATTTTAGCACGTTCATCCTTTTTAAATTTTTGAAAAAACACATAGGTATTCCATAAAATAAATAAAACGATAAGTAAAGAAATACTAATTGCAATACGCTTTACCCAATAAGTGTTTGTAAAAAAAGCCATCAATCAAATATAAACTATTCTCTAGAATAACTAAGTTTATAAATAGGTAGTATATTTACATTAAAATTATATAGAATGTTATCAATTAATCCTAAAGATATACCAACCTCTAAATTGCATGGGTATTTATTAGGAGCTGTAGCTCCAAGGCCTATTGCTTTCGCAAGTACTGTTGATGCAGATGGAAACCCAAATTTATCACCGTTTAGTTTTTTTAATGTATTTGGAGCAAACCCTCCAATTATGATTTTTTCTCCAGCACGTAGTGTAAGAGGAAATAAAACCAAACATACGTTAGACAATGCTGAAGCAACCAAAGAGGTAGTTATAAATATTGTGAATTATGATATTGTTCAGCAAATGTCGTTGAGTAGTACCATGTATCCAAAAGGAGTAAATGAGTTTATCAAAGCCGGTTTTACGATGTTGCCTTCGGATGAAATAAAGCCGTTTAGAGTTGCAGAATCTCCTGTACAATTTGAATGTAAAGTAAAAGACATCATTTATACAGGTGAAGAAGGAGGAGCAGGAAACTTAATTGTATGTGAGGTAGTAAAACTACATGTAAACGAAGATGTGTTAGCAGAAGATGGTAGTATAGACCAACATAAAATTGATTTAGTTGCTAGAGCAGGAGGAAGTTATTACTCTCGTGCTCGTGATGGCTTTTTTGAAATACCAAAACCACTAACTACCTTAGGAATAGGAGTAGACCAAATACCCACAGAAATAAGAAACAGTACTGTGTTAACAGGAAACAATTTAGGAATGTTAGGTAATGTAGAACAGTTACCTACAGAAGAAACTGTTAATAACTTTGCAAAAGAACATTCACAATTTGTTGGGATTTCAACTGAAAAAAAACATACTTTTGCACAAGAGTATTTAAAGAATAATGATGTAGAAAGCGCTTGGAAGGTGCTTTTAATTAAATAGATTTAGAAATGGAAGTAATAGGGAAAATCAAATTAATTAACGAAACGCAAACATTCGGATCTAACGGATTTAGAAAGCGTGAAATGGTTGTAACTACTGATGAGCAGTACCCGCAAATGATAATGATTGAGTTTATTCAAGATAAATGTGATTTATTAAACAGTTATCAAGTTGGGCAAGATGTAAAAGTTTCTATTAATTTAAGAGGTAGAGAATGGATTAACCCACAAGGAGAGGCAAAGTATTTTAACTCTGTTCAAGGATGGAGAATTGAAAACTTAGCACAAGCAGCTCCTCAAAACATTCCACCAGCTGACCAATTTGAGCCAGCCCCAGATTTATCTGCAAACGAACCAGATGATTTACCTTTCTAAGAAAAGTTAAGTTAGAAAATAAGAATACAAATAAAAAGAGCGCAAATTTTGCGCTCTTTTTCTGTTTTACGGAAAACTACATATTTACTTACGGATATCCCCTTTAATAAATTAACAACCAGTTATATATTTGTACCATAATCATTCAATAAATAATTATTGATTGAGAATTTAAGGGGAAATAAAAACCTTCTGATTTAATTCAGAAGGTTTTTTAATTATATAAGCGTTAGTGGTGTGGTTACTTTTTTGTTGGCTTTTTCTCAGGCATCGGACCTCTTAAATGAATAATTAATCCGTTTAAAAAATTACGTAAAAACTGATCACCGCATTCCATATACTTAGGGTGATCTTCTTTTCTAAAAATAGCATTAAGTTCTGATTTAGAAACTTTAAAATCTACCAAGGCGCAGATGTCAATAATATCAGTATCTCTTAATTTATGTGCTACTCGTAGCTTTTTAAAAATATCGTTGTTAGTTAGTCCCATAATTGTTTTAAGTTAATTTACTACCGAAAAAATAGCCCATGCATAAATAGCAAAACGAGCAAAACGAAATAAGCCTACAAAAACTACATTTTTAAAAGGATATTTAATCATACCAGCAGTTAAACAGCTAATGGCAAAAGGTAGTGGTAGTAGTGCACCTACCAAAATTAAAAAACCTCCCCATTTACTAGTGTTTTTAAGGTTTTTAGCCATTTTAACCTCCAAATAATTTCTTACTGAGTCAATCTTTAAAGAAGCTCTACCTATAAAATAAGCACACAAACCTCCTAAATAAGATAGCGTTGCTAATAAAGAGATGTTTACAATAGGGTCTTCAGTTTTCTTAGACCATGCGATGAAAATTTCTGGCGGAATTAATCCTAAAATTGTTTCGGATATAAAAAAAGTAATTAAAACTCCTGTTCTAGAAAAAGTTTCGGTCATGGTTTGTAAACCATCATTAATATTATAAACGTATTTGTTAAATAATAATAACCCTACAATAACGCCTACAATTGGCCAAAAAGCTTTCTTTAAGCTTACCCAAATAAACATGTAAAAACCAGTGCGATTATAATAGTTGTGTAAACGTTTATAATGCGGCTTATCTATTTTCTTTTTGTTATTTTTTTTATTCTTTTTACTCATCGCTAAAAAAGCCTCTAATTTTTAGGAGTAGCAAAAGTACGAGGTAATTAGAAATTACACCAACAAATATCTGTTAATTATTATAGGTTTGCTATGGCTGATTCAGCACAACGTTCACCATCCATAGCAGCCGAAATAATACCACCCGCATAACCACCACCTTCACCACAAGGAAAAAGCCCTTCAATTTGTGGATGTTCAAGGTTATCTTTTCTTGGAATATTTACAGGTGATGAGGTTCTAGATTCCACTCCAACAATGTTTGCTTCCGCGGTATAATACCCGTGCATTTTTTGTCCGAAAGCTGCAAAACCTTTACGCAATCTGCTTCCAATTAATTTAGGAAGTAACGAATGTAGCGGAGAAGAATTTAATCCGGGTTGATACGAACAATCATTTAAAGAAGAAGACAATTTACCATCCACAAAATCAGTTAAACGTTGTGCTGGAGCAATCTGACTTTTTCCACCTGCGTTAAACGCTAACTTTTCTAAATCTTTTTGATATTGTAAGCCTTTTAAAACTCCATATTTCTCATACTTAGGTAAGTCTTTATCAACATTAATTTCAACGACAATACCGGAGTTGGCAAACTTATTATTACGACGCGATGGTGACATTCCATTCACTACAACTTCACCATTAGCAGTTGCCGCAGGAACGATGAATCCACCAGGACACATACAGAATGAATACACTCCACGGTTTCCTACTTGGTGTACTAAACTATACGCAGCAGCAGGCAATAACTCATCACGTTCACCAGAACAACTATATTGAATTTGATCAATAATTTCTTGCGGATGTTCTACACGAACCCCCATAGCAAAGGATTTCGCTTTTAGCAAAATATCTTTTTTATGCAATAACTCGTATATATCTCTTGCAGAATGCCCAGTAGCTAAAACCACCGCATTTACAGCCATTTCAGAACCATTTTGTAACTGTATGGCTTGTAGTTTGTTGTTTTTAACGATAAAATCAGTAACACGAGTTTCAAAATGAATCTCACCACCGTGTTTTAAAATCGTTTCGCGAATGTTTTGAATAATCTTCGGAAGTTTGTTCGTTCCTATGTGCGGGTGTGCATCTACCAAAATTTGATCGGTAGCACCGTGATATACTAAGTTTTCAAATATTTTACGAACATCACCACGCTTTAAACTACGGGTGTATAACTTTCCGTCCGAATACGTTCCAGCACCACCTTCACCAAAACAATAGTTAGAATCTGGGTTTACTTCATGAAATTGGTTAATAGCACGTAAATCTCTACGACGATCTTGTACATTTTTACCACGCTCTAACACAATAGGTTTATATCCTAACTCAATACAACGAAGTGCTGCATACATTCCCGCAGGACCAAAACCTACAATATGAACTTCTTTCGCATTCGATACATCTTGATATTCAAAAATATAATCAGGAGTATCAGGTTGCGGTTCGTTAATGTACACCGCTACTTTATAATTAAAAATAACTTCTTTTTTACGTGCATCAATCGATTTACGTAACACCTTTACGCTAGTAATATCAGCTATATTAATACCTAGCTTTTTAGCAACTTTTAGCTGTAAAATATTGTCTTTGCGTTCTTCTACTAAATTAACACGTAATTGAAGTTCTTTAACCATACTGCAAAACTAGTTAAAATAAGATTCAGTCTATTTAATTATTTTAGCAAATCAAACCCTACACTATGAAAATTACGCAGGTTATAGAAAATGTTTTTAAAAAATATTTACCCTCACCTTTTACCATCGCTATATTATTAACACTGTTAACTCTTTTATTAGCACTGTTTTTTACAAAACCAGCAGAAAGCTCTGTGGTTAATTATTCTTTAGAGGTGTTACAATTTTGGGAAAACGGAATTTGGTCTAACGGATTACTCGTTTTTGCTTACCAAATGATGTTGATTTTGGTATTAGGACATGTGTTGGTGTTGAGTAAACCTGTAAGTAATTTAATTTTAAAAGTAACAAAATTCTGTACCAACACAGCAAATAGTGCAGCCATTGTAAGTTGTACTACCATGTTGGTAGCTTTTTTTAATTGGGGGTTAGGGCTCATCTTTGGAGCTTTGTTGGCACGTAAAGTAGCAGAACATGCACAACAACATAATATCAAACTAAATTATCCAATTATTGGAGCGGCGGGTTATATGGGATTGATGGTTTGGCATGGTGGAATTTCTGGGTCGGCACCCATAAAAATTAACGAAAGCGGACATATTAAAAGTATTATGCAGTCGGTTTCTTCGGATGAGGTTTTAGCTCAAATACCTGATGTGATTGATTATTCTCAAACGATTTTTAGTTGGTGGAATTTGCTGATTTTTTTCGTGGTAGTAGCGGCGGTATCGGCAACCTTTTATTTTTTAGGGAAGAAAGCAACTCCTACCGCGATTAATTTACCAGAATATCAAATGCATACTGATGAAAAGGTTAGTACACAAGCAGAAAGATTGGATAGTTCTCAATGGTTGGCCATTGCTTTTGGTGTGTTAATTTTAGTAGCGTTTGGTTATCGTTATTGGGCAGACATTCAGCAGTTAAAAATTACGCCTAACCTAATTAACTTTTTTATGTTAGGATTAGGAATTATACTACACGGAAGTTTTAAAAAATTTACCAATGCTGTGGGAGAATCGATTAGTGATGTCTCTGGAATTTTAATTCAGTTTCCGTTGTATTTTGGTATTATGGGGGTGATGAAAAGTACGGGGATGGTTACTTTAATTTCTGATTTTTTCGTGTCGATAGCAACTGCAACGACCTTACCCATATTTACGTTTTTTAGTGCTGGTTTGGTTAATGTTTTTGTGCCAAGTGGGGGAGGACAGTGGATTGTACAAGGTCCTATTGTGGTAGAAAGTGCGTTAAAATTAGGGGTTCCGTTGCCTAAAGCAATTATGGCACTAGCATACGGAGACCAAATAACCAATATGTTACAGCCTTTTTGGGCATTACCTTTATTAGGAATTACGAAACTAAAAGCAAAAGAAATTTTACCCTACACGTTAATTGCAATGGTGGTAGCTAGCGTAATTTATTTGTTAGGACTTACCTTGTTTTAAGAATTTGTTGAGGAAACGTCAGCGCGTCACGCTGATGACTCCGTTATGTTGAGGAAACGCCAACGAACTTCGCTGATGGTTTCGTTGTGTTGAGGAAACGCCAGCGAACTTCGCTGATGGCTCCGTTGTGTTGAGGAAACGCCAACGAACTTCGCTGATGGTGACTATACCACGTTTTTATTAATAAAACGTTGATGTTGAATTCACGGATATAGTATTTTTGTAAAAAAGAATGTAACGAATGATTTGGCTTTCTGAAAAAATAGAGTTTCCTCCGTATGAGTTGGCTACTGATGATGGTTTACTGGCTTTGGGCGGTGATTTATCGGTTGAGCGATTGGTGTATGCCTACCAACATGGAATTTTTCCATGGTTTAATGAAGGGGAGCCGATTGTTTGGTATTCTCCATGGGAGCGTATGATGTTGTTTCCTGAAGAGGTAAAGATTTCCAAGTCGATGAAACAGGTATTGCGAAAAGGTGGTTTTACGATAACGGAAAACAAAGCTTTTGATGAGGTGATTTTTAACTGCCGACATATCAATCGTTTTGACCAATTAGGGACTTGGATTACTGATGAAATGGAGGATGCATATATAAACTTACACGACAAAGGCTATGCAAAATCTATTGAGGTATGGATGGACGGTAAATTAGTTGCAGGTTTGTACGGAGTAGATTTAGGAAACGGGGTATTTTGTGGCGAAAGTATGTTTAGTAAAGTAAGTAATATGAGCAAAGTAGCTTTTATCCATTTAGCTCAAAAAGGAGGTTACAAACTCATCGATTGCCAAGTATATAACGACCATTTAGCAAGTTTAGGCGCGAGAGAAATTCCTAGAGAGGAGTTTTTGAGGTGGTTGTAGAATTTTGTTTGAATAAGGATAGTTGCGTTGTTTTCAAGCTAAAAGTAAGCAAATTATTACTGATAAGAAAGTCCGCGAGAACTTTCGTAAGTGTGCTAAAAGCCAACAATAAGGTTTATGCCTTGTTGGTAAATCGTATTTTATCACTTTAAAGTTGGTTAATTGTTTGCAAAGTGTTAATAATTATACTTTAAAGTTGTTTAATTTAGGTTTATGATTATATTTGCAAAGAATTTAACACGCTAATATTGTGGATAAGTTAACTATAAAATCTTTTTTGCAAGAACTTAAGGCGATTATAAAGTCTCTCGGCATAATCTTCTCCAATCGTCCTAAAAATAGTATTCAGAATCTTGCAGATTTAAGTATTACCGCTAAAATGCGTGAAGAAATAATTTTAAACCTAGAAATAGAGGATTATAGTGAAGGTCCTTTAGAAGAAACTCAACAAGGCGGAATAGAAATGTGGGTTTTCGGAAAGGTAATTAAAGGTCAGCAAGTTTATATTAAATTGACTATATCAAAAATGACAGAGAGAGCAGTATGTATATCTTTTCATAAGGCAGAATATCCTATGGAATTTCCTCTTAAAAATTTAAACTAAAAAACAAACAATTATGAAAAGTCCAATCACAGGTAAGAAAATGACCTTACAAATTGAAAAGAGTATTTTGGTTTTTAGAAAAGAAAAATTTGAATATAATCACAAAAGTTATTTATGTAAAGATAGTGGTGAGTCATTTACGACCACAGAGTTAGATGAATTTAATTTAAATCAAGTTTATAATCAATATAGAGATAAACATAATATTCCATTCCCAGATGAAATAATTAATTTGAGAAATACTTATGGCTTGTCAGCTGGAATGATGTCTCGTATATTAGGATTTGGAATAAATAGTTATAGAAATTATGAAAAAGGCGAAGTTCCAAGTTTAGCTAATGGTAAATTAATAAGTTCAGTTTTAAACAGCATAGAAAATTTTAAATACCAAGTTGATTTAAATAACGATTTAAATGAGGAAGAGAAAATTAAAGCTCTTAAAAAAATAGATGTAGTAAAAGCTAATTATAGAGAAAACAAGGATGATAAAAAATATGTAAATATTTTATTTGAAGATAAACTTCCAAGTAATTTTTCCGGTTATAGAAAACCAAATATGGAAAAAATGTCAAATATGATTTTGTTTTTTGCTGAGAAATTAAACCCTACAGAAACAAAAATGAATAAGCTTCTGTTTTATTCTGATTTTCTTAATTTTAAGAATACAGCATATTCAATAAGTGGTGCAAATTATATGGCACATAATTATGGACCAGTTCCAGTAAGGTTTGGTGGTATTTTTGATTACGCTTCTAATAAAGATTATATTTTTATGAAAATGGAAGATTATGGAAATGGATATTGGGGAAAATGTTTTTATAAATCTAACAACAAAGATTTTAATTCAGAGTTATTTAGTTCTGAGGAACTAGAATCATTGAATACAATTGTTAGTATTTTCAAAAGTTGTAATGCAACTCAAATTATGGAAAAAAGTCACGAAGAAAAAGCGTGGCTTGATAATGAGGGAGATAAAGGATTAATAGATTATAATTATTCTTTCGAGTTAATTCACGTTTGATTTGAGATATGTTTACCAACTTGTTTATATAAGTACTTTTAGTGTTTTTATACGAATGATATGGAGGTATAGTAGCACTTTTTCATCCAAATATAAAAAAATAAAAAGAGCACTAAGAGTTTTAATTAATAGGGTTAGTTAAATAAGCGTCCTTAAAACAGACGCTTATTTAGTATTGTAGATTTTAAACAGCACTCACTGGGCCAGCAAGTGGAGTTTGAGCAGGTTTGGCTATTCCGTAAACCACTACAACACCAGAGCCACCACCCCAAGTAGAATAGGCAGGGTCAGGTTTTGCTTCCATCACCGTTTGAGGTAAGTTCCAGTTATACATCGGTCAGCATTTGTATACTGCCCGAATGAATGGTGTGAATCACCTCTCCTGTAGTAGCGTTAAAAAGTTCTAACAGGAGGGATTATCACCTAGTATTTTAAATTAAACTCAAAGATCAATTTTTGTGTCTAGATTTATATAAGATTGTTTTATCGTTTAAAAGTCTTCAACTTTAATTTCAATTTTTTTATTGGTATTGTAGTCTTTTCCGTAAAGAATAACCGATTTTATTTCAGTACTTAAACCAGTTCCATTAATATTTAAGAACATTCTGTCTAGGTATATTTTTGTTGTATTATGGTTTACAAAAATTTTGTAATGATTGTTTTTTTTCTCTAAATTAAAAACAAGTTTTGAAGAAGCAGCTAGCCTAAATTTAAAAGAATTATCATCTGCATTAAGCAATACCATACCATAAGCAAGCCTTTTTTGTGTTGAAGTTAGAGGCTTAACTTCAGCATTTTTGGTATATAGTATTCTGTATTCTTTGATAGGCTTTTTGGTGTTTAACTTAGAGTTTTTAAGATTAACATCGTATACATATGTGTTAAAATTATTGCTGTGTTGTATGTAAAAAAGGCTATTAGAGTTTTTAGGAGGAACAGGGTAATTCTCTTGTCCGTATGTTATAAAATGAATGTTTAAAAAAAGAAGGAAAAAATATTTTTTAGGCACAGTTAGTTTTTTTTGAGAATAAAATAATAATTTAATTGGCTAGTTTTAGTCCTACTATTCCAAATACAATTAATGATGCAGAAATAAGACGCCAAATGTTGGCTGAGTCTCCTAAAAATATAATACCAACAAGTAAAGTACCTACAGCGCCTATACCTGTCCAAACAGCATAAGCTGTTCCCATAGGAATTGTTTTTTGAGCTAACCATAAAAAATATCCACTGGTAGCCATACAAATAATAGCAATACAAATGCCTAAGAATTTATATTGAACGTTTTGAGAAAGCTTTAAGCCTAAAGGCCATCCTATTTCAAAAATACCAGCTATAATTAAATAAATCCAGTTCATAAAATACATTATTATTTAAAGATAAAGGTACGTATTGTTATTTAGAGTTATAAATTCTAAAATAAAAAAAACTCACAATACTTAAGTGTTGTGAGTTTTTAAATAGAAAAAAGTTTGTTGTTATTTTAACACTGTAAATTCTATACTAGAATCGGTAAATACTGAGTGTGTTTGTGTTTTAAAATCTTTTTCGTCTGCTTTGTAAATATTATCTACATAGGTTTGAGGATTCAAATCGATTAAAGGAAACCAAGTGCTTTGCACTTGTATTTGTACTTTGTGCCCTTTTTTAAACGTATGGAAAACATCTTGTAGTTTAATATTTACGGCTGTTTTTTGATTTGGTGTAAAAGGTTCTGGATTTGAAAAACTATTTCTAAAACGTCCACGCATTACCTCGCTACGTACCATTAAATGATAGTTGCTTAGTTTTAAATGTGGTTGCATTTCTTTGTTATCATTTTTTAAATCAGCAGGATGCACATCAACAACCTTCACAATCCAATCAGCTGCAGAACCTGTAGTAGCTACTTGTAGCTTTGCTAAAATATCACCTGCAAGTGTAAAGTCTTCGGTTAATACTTCTGTTTCATAAACGAGTACATCAGGTCTACGTGCAGCAAAACGCTGATCGTCTGTCATATATTTACGGGGAGTAAACACCGTTTTAATATCTTCTGAATAAGGCACAGGTCGCTTAATATCACTAATAAAACTAACCTTGTTGTTTCCTTTTTGAGTTGCTGTTAATTCTTGGTTTTCTGAAAGGAAAAATGTTTGTTTTTGAGCGTTTTTTGGAGGCCATGCATCATATGATTTCCACGTTTTTTTACCTGTATCAAAAACATAGGCTTCTGGTAATCCTGAGTTTTTAGAACCATCACCTTTTAAGAAGTGATTGAAGAATTTGGTTTCTACTTCTTTTTGGAATTTTAAAGAGATAGAGTCTCCAAAGTAGTAGTTCCCCACTTTGTTAGCTACTTTATTTCTTGACCATCCGCCGTGATCCCAAGGTCCGAAAACAAGAGTGTTGTAGTTGTTAGGTTGATTTTTTTCTATGTTTTTATAGGTTTCTAAAGGTCCGTATAAGTCCTCTGCATCAAACCAGCCTCCAACAATCATCGTTGCTACGGTAGAAGGCACTTTATCTAAATGTTGAATAATTCCTTTGCTTTGCCATACCGAGTCGTAGTTAGGGTGTTCTACAATTTCCTTCCAAAAGAAATCATCAATACGTTCTTTATTATCAACAACTTTGGTGTCTAACTTATCATATTGAAAATATTCGTTTAAGTTTTTAAGAGGTCCTTTATCTAAGAAAAACTGATATTGGTCTTGAGTTTTCATGTCAGGGAAAGAGTACCAAGCAGAATCAGTTGGTTGATCTTTGTGAGTTCCGAATAAAGAAATGGCTTTAAAGTAGCTTAGTAAAAAAGCTCCGTTATGATGAAAATCATCAAAAAAGAAATCTCCAATACACGCTTGTGGTGAAGCAGCTTTTAAAGCAGGGTGTGCATCAATAGTTGAAACAGTAGCGTAGTGACCAGGGTATGAAATTCCCCATGTACCAACTTTACCGTTATTGTTTGCTACATTGTTCACTAGCCAATCGATAGTGTCATAGGTATCGGTAGTTTCATCGGTTTGTTTTTCTGTTTTATTAGGAATGTAAGCACGCATATTGTCATACACTCCTTCACTCATCCAACGTCCGCGAACATCTTGATATACTATGATGTTTCCTTCTTTCATTAAAACTGGGTTTGGACCAATTTTTCTTCTAAATTTATCTTCTCCATAAGGTTGGCAACTATACGGAGTACGTTGTAGTAAAATAGGGTAGGTTTTACTAGTGTCTTTTGGTGAATAGATAGTGGCGTGTAGTTTTACACCATCTCTCATTGTAATTTTTACCTCTTTTTTTGTGTAATGGTCTTTAACGTAGGTGTTTTCTGTCTTTTCAGCTTTCTTTGCTGTTGTTTTTTTAGTACAACTAGCAAACGAAACTGCTAGTATAAAGAATAGAAGTAAGTTTTTTTTCATTTGGTTTTTGTTGATGTATAATAAAAGTATAAAAATAACAGCAATCTACTAGATTGCTGTTATGTAATAAAAATTAGTTGTTTGGGTTTAGAATAGTGTCTATTCTATCTGCTGCATCTTGTAAGTGGTAACGGGTTATTGTGTTACGAGCTGAAGGAATACTTCGTTTAATATCTCTTTGTAAACGTTTTAATTCTCCTCTTACCACAGGTTTAATATCTGACTGATTGATAGTAACGGCTGTTTGTTTAAAATAACCTCTGTCGCTTCTTGGTGCTTTTTGGTCTTTTGCTTTGTTTAGTAAAAAGTCCAATCTGTCTAAATGTGCACGTTGTAAGTTTCTACGATATGGATCTATAGCTTTATTAGCATATACTTCGTTCCAAATACCTTTACGTAAATCACCCATCATTTCAATAAGAGAATATGCTTTAGTTCCGTTTAAAGTTTCATTCTCAATCATACGTGTTAGTCTTCCAGTTTTTAAAACTCTGTTTAACGTTCGCACTTGTAAACTTCTTATACGCTCAATAATTCCAGAGTGTTGTGTTTTACTGATGATGTTTTCATCAATTAACCAAGTAGGAGTTTTAAACAATTCGTTATTTACAAATTGTAAGGCTCTTTTTTGGTGTTCTTTTGGAACATGAATGTATACAGCACCATCTTGATCGGAAGTTTTAAAGTATTCATATACACCACCAATATTAGAACTTACGTGTCCCATATATCTGTTAAACTGACCAACTACTTGTCCGTACATAGTTTTCAGTTCTTCGTAGGTTTCACCATCTTCAGTAGTCCACTCTTCTAAACGAGGTAAAATACGTTGTAAGTTTTTAATACCATAAGTACTAGCTTTCATAGCATCATCACCTAAATCTTCTGTTTGTGAGCTAGGGTCAATGATATTACGAACTTGTTGGTGTCCGAATCTATACACAGGGTTTCCTGCTTTTTCTTTAATCCACTGATTTAAGATTGTTTTTTCATCTTTAGCTGATTTATCTAAGATTGGTCTGTATCCCCAGTTGATAGCATATTTATCGTAAGGTCCAATATTAGGCATTAAAGCAACTCCTTTGTCTTCTGGTTGTGCAACATAGTTAAAACGAGCATAATCCATGATTGAAGGAGCTGTTCCATTTTTTTGAGTAAATTCAGCAGAACGTAAAGAATCTACAGGATATGCAACAGAACTTCCCATGTTATGAGGCAGTCCTAAAGTATGTCCAACTTCGTGAGAAGAAACAAAACGGATTAAGCGCCCCATAACTTCATCTTTAAATTGATTTCCTCTTGCATCTGGATTGATTGCAGCTGTTTGTACAAAAAACCAGTTGTGTAATAAAGTCATTACATTATGATACCAGTTAATATCTGATTCTAAAATTTCTCCTGAACGAGGATCACTAACGTGAGGGCCATTTGCATTTGGGATTGGAGATGCTAAATAACGAACTACAGAGTAACGTACATCTTCAGGGCTCCAATCAGGATCTTCTTCTTTAGTAGGAGCATCTTTAGCAATGATGGCATTTTTAAATCCAGCAGTTTCAAAAGCAATTTGCCAATCTTCAATACCTTGTTTGATGTACTTACGCCATTTTTTTGGTGTGGCTCTGTCAATGTAGTATACGATTTGCTTTTTAGGCTCTACTAATTCACCTCTTTTAAACTTTTCAAGATCTTCGTCTTTTACTTCTAAACGCCATCTGTCTAAATAGGTAACCGATTTACTTTTTTGAACATCTAAACCATAATCTGTTTGAGAACTCGTAAACCATCCTACACGTTCGTCAAAATAACGTCTTTTCATAGGTGTTTTAGGAAGTAAAATCATAGAGTTACTCAATTCCATAGTTACAGAACCTACACTTGAATTTGATGGAGGATTCCCAGCAATGTAAGTTTTTACATTTCTAACTTCTATGTTTTGAGGATAACTGCTAATTCTGTCAATATAAGATCTTGTTTTATCCATTTTAGAAATCTTATAACGCTTTCTGCTTCTTTGTGGAAAAGTAATTGCTTTTACATCACCTTCAAAAAGAGGACTAGCGTCAATTACAGTAGCTGTAGAGTCTTTACTAAATGCTTTGATTGGAAAAGCATATAAGATAGGTTCAAAATTAGAGTTTACAACCGCTTCGTGTACTGGTAAAATGGTGTCTGCTACAACATTGTGAGAAACTACTTTTAGTAAAATTTGTTTCTTGTTTTTTACCCAACGTAACACTTGTGTATTTTGTTTTCCTCCACCAAAACCAATTCCGCTAGCAGTTTTGGCAATTCTAGTCACCATTAGCATTTCACGATTCAGAAGAGAATCTGGAATCTCAAATAAATAGTTAGCATCTTTTGAATGAACTTTAAACAAACCTTCGTCTGTTTTGTGTTTTTTGGTAACTACCTTTTCATAAGGTTGTATACCACCCTTTTTAGGTTTGTCTTTTTTAGCGGGAGTCTCTTTTTTTGTGTTTTTTTTCTTCTTTCGTTGCGCTTCTGCATCCAAAGAAACTCCTAAAGCAAGAAATACCACTAAAATAGTTGAAAGTATTTTTTTAGTCATTGTAAAAATTAATTGAATAAATAAGTGCGGAATTTAGCAAAACTACTACCAGAATTATCTTAATTAATTGTTAAAGAGGTGTTTTAAGGTGTAGTTTTTTCTTTATTTATGGCTAGTTTTCAGTTTTTTACTGCATTGTAGTGTAAATAAAACCCCGTACCTTTGCAACGGCATGAGAATTAGACGAGTTTCAGATTGGTTACCGACTACAAATAAGGAGGTGAAGTTAAGAGGGTGGGATGAATTAGACGTAATCCTGTTTAGTGGAGATGCATACGTAGATCATCCATCATTTGGTCCTGCAGTAATTGGACGTATTTTAGAAAGTTATGGCTTGCGTGTGGCAATTGTTCCGCAACCAAGCGTACATGATAATTTGCAGGATTTTGAGAAGTTAGGAACTCCTAGGTTATTTTTTGCGATTACAGGCGGATGTATGGATCCGATGGTAAGTAATTACACGGCTAGTAAACGCCGTCGTGATAAAGATGCTTATACTCCTAATGGAGATAAAGGGTTTAGACCTGATTATGCAACTTCGGTATATTCTAAAATTTTAAAGGAAAAGTTTCCAGATGTTCCCGTGTTAATTGGTGGAATTGAAGCTTCATTACGTCGTGTTACACATTACGATTATTGGTCTGATAAATTATTACCAACGATTTTAGAAACTTCTAAAGCCGATATGTTGGTATATGGGATGGGAGAGCAGCCACTAAGAGAAATTGTGGAGTTGTTGCAAAAAGGCGTGCCATTTTCGAGCTTAAAAACGATTAAGCAAACAGCTGTTTTATTAGATGGAGCAGAAAAAACTCCGAAAAATAAAAACTGGGATGATATAGAAATTAATTCGCATGAAAATTGTTTGAAAGATAAGAAGGCGTATGCTTCCAATTTTAAAGTAATAGAGCAGGAGTCGAATAAATTATACGCACGTCGTATTTTTCAAAAAGTTGGAGATAAAAAACTGATGATTAATCCGCCGTTTCCAACAATGACGGAGGAAGAAATTGATGCTTCATTCGATTTACCTTTTACACGATTACCACACCCTAAGTATAACAAACGTGGACCTATTCCTGCGTTTGAAATGATTAAGTTTTCTATTAATATTCACCGTGGATGTTTTGGAGGTTGTAGTTTTTGTACTATTTCAGCGCACCAAGGAAAATTTATAGCGAGTAGAAGTCAAGAGTCTGTTTTAAAAGAAGTAGACCAAGTTGCTCAGATGGATGACTTTAAAGGATACTTATCTGATATTGGTGGGCCTTCTGCAAATATGTACAAAATGAAAGGTAAAGTACAGTCGATTTGCGACAAGTGTGTTGCTCCGTCGTGTATTTCGCCTGTAATTTGTAGTAATTTAGATACTTCGCATAAACCGTTAACAAAATTGTACCAAGCTGTTGATGCACATCCGAAGGTGAAAAAATCATTTATTGGTAGTGGTATTCGACACGATATGTTAGTGCCTGAGTTTAATAAAAATGCAGATCCTAAAGAGTTAGATGCCTACACAGAAGAGGTGATGACAAAACACGTTTCTGGTCGATTAAAAGTTGCACCAGAACACACTTCTGATCCTGTACTAAAGTTAATGCGTAAGCCTTCGTTTAAGTATTTTCATTTATTTAAAGATAGGTTCGATCGTATTAATATTAAAAAGAAATTAAAGCTTCAATTAATACCGTATTTTATATCTAGTCACCCTGCTTGTGAGGCGGAAGATATGGCAAATTTAGCGGCTGAGACCAAAGATATGGGTTTCCAGTTAGAGCAAGTACAAGGGTTTACACCAACACCGATGACGGTTGCTACGGTAATTTATTACAGTGGATATCATCCGTATACTTTAAAAGAGGTGAAAACTCCGAAAACAAAAAAGGAGAAGGAAGATCAGCACAAATTTTTCTTTTGGTATAAAAAGGAAAATAAAAAATGGATAAAGGATACGTTGACTAAGGTTGGGCGTAATGATTTACTGAAAAAATTATTACCTGAGGATGCTTCGTGGCGTAAAAACAAAGCAGGAAAAGCTAAAAATACATTTGATGATACTGTGACGTATAAATCATCAAAACCCTCTAGAAGAAAGAATAAAGGTTTTAAAAAGAAGAGACGATAAAAATAAAAATCCGCTGTTAGGCGGATTTTTTATTTATGCTTCGTTTTCTAAACGGTTTCGTTTCATTTCAAAAGCTTCGGTAGCTTGTTTTATAATTTTTAAGGTGTCAGAAGCTCTTACCATTACATTTTCGAGTTCTTTGTCTAAATCTTTTGACTGAATATCGAATAGCTGAACCTCAACCACACCAATTTTTTCAATTAAACTTTTTTGCGTGTTTTTAATGTCTTCCATTTTAACTAAAACCGCATTCATTGTATCGAGTCTTTTCTGTTCTTGATCTGTCATAAGTTTCTTTTTTAGTTGCAATTAAGATATGAAAAAATCAAGAGTTAAGCAAATTGAGTGGTTTTTAAGGTGTTGATATCTAGTGTTTTTAGTAGGGGTTGAATAAAAAAAAACAGGAGTTTGACTCCTGCTTTTTTGTTATTCTGAAAATTCTAATACGTTGTTTTTAGTACGGAGTCTTATTTCACTTAGTTTTTCATCAACTAACAATTTTCCGTCTTTAAAAACTTCTCGTAACTCGCCTTTTTGTTCTTCTTTCCAACTTACTTGATCGTGTAATTTATATTCTCCATCTTCTAACGTTATTTTTAATAATCCTTTAGCAGATTTTTTAGTTCCGTCATCGGTAATTGGATCTTTAAAAATTTCTCTTCCTTCTCCATCTACTTCTCCGTAAGTAGCTTTCATGGCAAATCCAAAAGTATCTCTGGTGTTGTATTGATAAGTGAAGGAACCAATTCCTAGTACTACATTAGTAGAAGCAAATCCTTTTTGTTTTAAGCGTTCACAAATTTGTGTGGCTCTTTCAAGGGTAATGCTATCGCCATAGATAGCTCCAATATGACTATCTAGTTCTTTATATCCTTTTGTATTGGTTGTTCCTCCAAAAACTTCCCAAAGCAGCTGTATAACTCCTTTTTGTTCTTCTACCGTTTTACCATTTGGATTTCCGCAAATAATATCAACAGGATCTCCACTGTCTGGTCTAATCACCACTTTACCATCTCTAGCTAAGACTTCTTCTTTTAGATTAGGTAAGTATTCGGTAAGAACTTTCCATAAATCCCAAGTATCAGAAACAATAGAAACAATACCGTTTGGATATACTTCAGTAATTAATCTTTTAAAAGTTTCTTCCTCACCGCTGTTAGTTCCCATACACATTACAGAGTGTTCAGTTGCCGCAACAGAACCGCCAATCAATTCGTTGTCAGAATCAGCATTGTAATACTTTTCTAAAAAATCTACAGCAGGAACTGTATCTGTACCAGTAAAACTTAATAAGTGACCAGCAGCACTCATTTCAGCAGCCTCTAAACCAGCCATTCCTCTCATAGAAAAGTCGTGTCCTTGCCAATCTACTATTTCAGGAACAGATGAGGTTTCTTGTGCGTATTTGTCTAATATTTTTCTGTATTGTTTTGCAATGGTTGCAGAATTACATGGTAACCAAACCGTGGTAGATAATAAGGTTTCAAAGTAATTGGTTAACCAAAAGAATTCTGGCAATGTATTATACATGGTAAACATGGGTACTCTAATAGGAACTTCAACACCTTCAGGCAATGCTTTAAAAGTCATGGGAATGTATCCTAAATCGTGTAATGCAGCAATGTGCTCTATACCTACAGAGTTTTCACCTAAATAATTATTGATTCTTCTGCTGTATTGTTTGCAAATTTCTTCTTTTGGTTTGTTAAAGAAGTTGGTTTGAAATTCTTCAATAATATATTTTTTAATGAAGTATTGTAGTCCGAAAAAAACTACCTTTTCAACTCCTTGAATTCTACTTTTTCTTGGTGTCCAGTTTGAATATACTAAGGTAGTATTGTTAGGGTATTGTCTTCTGTGGTCTACTTTGTAACCGTCTGTATATAATAATGGATTCATAGTATGTTATTTTGTTTGTGTCAAATTTACGCAAATTAAAATTAACTAACAATTAAATCTTTTGAAATTTTAGTTTATTTCCTCTAAATATTGATTAAAACGAGAAGATATTTCTTTTATATATTGTTTCCCTTCAACATTCTCAATCATAAAGTCAGGAAGGCTTCCAATTCCATACAATCCTGAGTTAATTCCTGTTGTTATAGATGCTACAGAGTCAACATCACCTCCAAGAAAAATAGATTTCTTAAGAGCATCAAAAGCACTTGTACTATTTTTTAAGATATATAGAACACTGCCTGTGGTATATTTTGAATCTGATGGCATACCGTTAATCCCATTTAAAAAATATGGTTTTCTTATCGGTTGATGTCCGCACAATGTTTCGTAATCACCCTTAGTTAATATCTCATTTGATTTTATCTTATTAACGGAGGTAAGGTAATTTTTATATTCATCATTTAGATTTACTTTTTCTATACAGTATTTTATGAGGTTTTCTTTATTTCCTTTTTTTACAAGTAAGTACTCAGTAGCTCTAGCAATACATTGACTACTAAGTATGGCATTTATATTAGGATGTGTTGCGTTAGCATTAATCTTTGCATATTTATTAATGAGATTCGAAGGAATGAGGCCTAATGGGACTGATCTCATGGCTGGAGCATTTCCAGGAGTTGACCTATTTCTTTGAAAGTTTTTAATTTCTTCAATTGTCATTTCTCCAGAGAAAAACCATCTCATTGACCCATGGCCATTTCTGCCGTGGCCTTTTTCATGTTTCCCTTTGTTGTATTCATCTTCCCATTTTTCTACTAAAAAACTCTCATTAAACTCTTCTTTTGAATAGAGAGCTTTTATAAGTCCAATAGTCATTTCTGTATCATCTGTGTATTGCCAATCGTAATAATTTTCTGTAAAAGCACTTAACTTATCAGTTGAGACCTTAATTAAGTGGCGTACGTTGATGAACTTGGTAAAATCTACATTTTTTTGAATCCAATTTCTATCTTGAAACTCTAAACCGGCACCAAAAGCGTCTCCTATAGCTATACCCAGTAAAACATTGTATAAATTCACAATTTTATGTTTAATTATATCCAAAATTTTGTAGTCAAATGCTTATGAATTTTTGTTTAATAAATCTCTAACTTCCATTAAGGCATACCCTAATAAATTGTGCCCTTTCCATAACTCTGGATTAGTAACATTAGGGTTGTCAGCAGCCATTCCAATTCCCCATATAGAATCAACAGGGCTTGCTTCTACTATAATTCTATCTTTTGTATTTAATAAAAATTCTTTTGAGTCTTTATTTTGAGAAAATTTAGCATGATTGGCTTTTACGACGATTTCGAATTTGTGTTGATCCCATGCTTCTGGAGAAAAGTTCTTAACCTTCCTCCCTAGTTTTTTTACTTGATGAGGTGTACTAACAGAAAGGATTTCTTGTAAAGTTTCTTCATCATTAAACACTTTCGCTTTACTAGCCATCATATAATGCTCAGCAGTAGGGTAGGTAATACCATCGATTTCAAAAGAAGCTTTCCACCACTGGCTGAAACAGCTTTTACCGACGCTTCCATCCTTGTTGGGTTGATGCCCCCAAAAAAATAAGAAACTTAAGTTTTCATTATTGTTGTAACGTGCTATTATTGTTTTATTATTATATTTCACAGTATTATTATTTAGATGAGTTTATAGAGAATTTTAATTTCTCCCTTTTTCATTTGGATACAAATTTTTTACTTGGTCACTTTGCCAAAACTCTTTGTTGTCGATATCCATGATTGTTAAACACCCTGTAAATGCAGCTCCAGTATCAATGTTCCATAAGTTTAAGGCGTTTATAGGTATTGATGAACTATAGCGTATAGTTGGGGTGTGACCAATGTATATTTCTGAGTAGTGTGTAAACCTTTCAGGATATAGTTCAGATTTTTTAGATAAGTTTTTATCAGTAGCTAATGCTGTTTCCCATAAGGTTCTATCAAAATGATAATTTAATTTGAAAGTCTCTTTTTCAACTCCATGCATAGAGGTAAAACCAGCATGGATAAACAAACGTTTTTTATTATCAATATAATAGAGTTTCATTTGTTGAAAAAAAGCTAGGTGTTTTTGTTTCTGTTCTTCTGAATAAGATTCGTAGCTTTTTTTGGTTTCTTCACCACCATGTGCTAACCAAATAGCTTCACCTTCACCAGTTCTCAACCAATCTTCACACCACAAATCATGATTTCCTTTAATGAAAACACATTCATGTTTTTTGTTTAACTCTATTAAAAAATCAATGACTTGTGCAGACTCACTCCAGCCGTCCACATAATCACCAAGAAAAATTAAGGTATCTTCTATAGTGATTTTGGCTTTTTTAAAAACTTGGGGTAAGGCTTTTAATCCACCATGAATATCGCCAATAACAAATGTTTTCATACTATTATAAATCTTCAAATTCAATAAATTCAGCTGGGACAAGGTTGGTTAACCAAACTCCATTTTCAGATAAAAAGAACTCATATTTTTTTTTATGCATAGCACCTGACTGAACAGTCAAAATTATAGGTTTACCTCTTCTACTACCAACTTTTTTGCAGTTTCTAAATCGGAACTTAGATGAACGTGTTGTCTACTCATTTTTTGTAATCCGTTTTTTTTTATTGAAGGAATAAATTTGGCGACAGTTCCATGATATAAAAAGGGAGGAGGAGTCTTTGTTTCAGTTACTATGGTTACATTTTTTAAAGAGTGTCCTTGATTGGCTCTTATTTTTGTTTTGTCTTCGTTAAATGAAAACCGTTGTTTATCGTTTGTTTTTACAACAAAATCCAATTCTTCTTTAGTAAATGAAACTCCGTTGTTGCTTGATTTGTTCAAAAGTTCTTCTACAGAAGCCCACCCACTGATATCTAATTTTAGCCCAATTTTTTCAGGTTGATGCCTTAATATCAAGCTTAAAAACTTACTTATTCTTTTTGTGTTTTTCTCATTCATTTTTTTAAATTTTATTCAAAAACGTAAGCAATGTTTGTTACGTTTTTATCGGTTAATTTTCATAACGATATTTTTTTGCGAATTGTTGACTTAAGAGAATAATATCATCTTTTCTCTCCAATGAATCTACCCATTCTTGAGGTATATTATCTATTCCGTAGTACATACCAGCAATAGCTCCAACTACAGTAGCTGTAGTATCAGTATCATCCCCTAAATTTACAGCTTTTAAAACTGCCTCACCATAATTAGTAGTGCTGAGTAAACACCAAAGTGAAGCTTCTAATGTATGTAGAACATAGCCACTGGAATTTATATCCTCTTCTTTTAAGCTAGATATATCTTGCTTTAAAATTCTAGAGAAATGATTTTGCTCGTAAGAAGAAATATTTCTTTCTGAAAAAAAGACAGTAATTTCCTTTTGCATCTTTTTATATGAATCTATAATTGAAAATCCATTTAAAATATATTCAGCTAATTTTAAATAAATTAAACAAGCTATTGCCGACCTTATATGAGGATGTGTTAGTGATGATACATGCCAAATGATATTAAATTGGTCCTTTATTTTTTTACCCTTTATGTAAAAAAGTAAAGGAATAATTCTCATTAATGAACCATTACCATTGGTATATTCATCATCAGAATATTTTAAAATTTCTAGTTCTTTATAGTCCTTTTCATTTATGATTTTTGAAAGTTGTTCAATAGCTTTTCGTGTTTGGATTCCGATATCAAAAACATTACCGTGTGGAGTCCATATCTCAGCATTCATCCATTGGATAAATTTATATGAAATATCCACTAAATTGTATTCTTGACATAAACTCTCAGCTAAACAAAAAGTAAGAGAACTGTCATCAGACCAAGTTCCTTTTGGTTGATGATGTGTTCCAAACTCTCTCATAGTTGTTACAGGGTTTTGTTTTAACTCCTGCTTATTTTTAAACTCTACTGGTACCCCTAGGGCGTCAGCTACTGCCAATCCAATAAATGTTGATTTTATAATGTTGTTTTTCATAACAATTTTTGTCTAGTCTTTATAGTAATTTTTCCAATTCAATTTGTATACAGTTCTTATTCTCAATAGTTTTAAAACTATCTGTAGTGAAAATTTTAGTAAAATATTTTTCAAGCTCTTCGAAACCTTTACTAAATATTCCATGACTTACGGCTAAATATAAATTCCCTGCATTTTTAGCTTTTAGTTCTTTAGCTAGTCCTAAAAAGGTTCCGCCGCCATCACAAATATCATCTACAATCAAACAATCTTTACCTTGTAGGTTATCAGTATATACTTTAAAACCTGTTAGTTGACCGGTTTTTACATTTCGGCTTTTAGAGCATTCAACTACTTCATAGTTTTGAAGATGTGCAGCAACTTTATATATCTTTTTTAGAGCACCACCATCAGGAGAAGTTAGTATTAAATCATCAGATAGTTGTTGTGTTACTTGCTTTATGAATTTATGGTTGTCAACAACCTTACAGTTATTCAATAGGGCAGGAGTTACTTCTGAGTGTGGATCGAAAACAGTTACTGACTCAAAGTTTTGTGCATTTATAATATCTGCATATACTTTTACCGATAAAGGTTCACCCGATACCATTAATCTATCTTGACGAGCTGCAGGAAAATAAGGAAGGACAACATGTAACTTTGTAATTCCCATGTTTTTTAATGCATTAGTAGCTAATAATAGAGTACCTATATCATTAAAAGACTGAATACGATGTGTAATTGTTACTTCTGTTACATTTTCAAGTTTAGAAATGATTTTGATATGCGGTTCCCCTCCTGAAAAAGTAAAGAAATTATAGTCTATATTGTTTTCTGTTCCGTAAGGAGTAAAGTTTTTGTCTAAGTTTAAAATCATATTGCGTAATTTTTACACAAATATAATTTAGTTTTTTAAAATAAAAAACGTTTTAGTGTTTTTTTTACGCAAACTTAATTTCGAAGTGGAATCCTTTCTTTTCTAGTTCTTTATATTTTTTAGCATTAAACTTAAAAAGTTTCGCAGGTCTACCACTAGATGGTTGGTGTATTTTGTCTGTTTCAGTAAGTATTCCAAAGCTCATAATTTTCTTTCTAAAATTACGTCGGTCAATTTTTTGATAAAGAATAGTTTGATAAAGATTTTCTAAATCAGAAAAAGGGAATTCTTTTTTTAGTAGTTCAAAACCAATAGGTTGGTAGTTTATTTTGTTTTGAAGTCTTTGTAAAGCTGTGGTTAAAATAAGATTGTGGTCAAACGCTAATTTGGGTAATTCATGGATAGGAAACCATTGTACTTCGGCAGCATCTGTACTTGCACTGATTTTGAAATGATTTGGACTTACCAAGCCAAAATAGGTAACAGAAATAACTCTGTTTCTCGGGTCTCTTTTGGGAGTTCCGAATGTGTACAATTGTTCAAGATAATCAATAGTAACTCCTGTTTCTTCTAATAATTCTCTTTCAACTGCATGTTCCAGTGATTCATTTTCTAAAACCAATCCACCAGGCAATGCCCAGGTTCCTTTAAAAGGTTCAATCCCTCTTTTTATTAATAAGACAGAAAGTTCTTTTTGTTGGTAGCCAAAAACAACAGCATCTACAGCAACTTTTATATTTTGTGACATCTTCATTTAGTGTTGAATTTACACAAAATTACGAAAGTTTTAAAAATTATAGATTCTTATTTTAAAGAAGGTACTTTTTTGATTGTCTTTTTTGTAATGTAGATTGTACAAATTGAATAATAAAACTTACTTACAAACTTTACAATTTTCTTTGTCTTGAATTTCACCTACTAATTTTCCTTCTTCGTTAAGTGAAAATCCACAACAATCCATAAATCCTTGTGCAATTAGTTTACGAGCGCGTTGAATTTGAGATTTTGTAGTAGGTAGGTTCTGTTTTAAAGTATCTGCGACTTCTTGTTGTTTTAAACCTTTAATATCTGATAAAAATAATGGATCTCTATATTTTTTTGGTAAACCCTGTATAATTGCATGAAGACAATCTTTCTCAGTATGTTCGTGCTCGCTTGTGTCTGTTTGTACTTCTAAACTTTTGAATTCAATAGTTTGGTTAGTGGTTTTGAAGTAATCCATCATCGTGTTACGAGCAATCGTAAAAATCCAAGGTTTTAGTTTGGTAATATCGTTTAATGTATGAAGTTTAGTGTGAACTTTTATAAATGTTTCTTGTAAGAGGTCATCAGTCACAGTAGTGTCTTTCACTTTACTTAAAATAAAGTGCTTTACATCATCTGCATATTTTTTCCAAACTTGTTGCGTTGTCATCCTATAAATTTACGAAAAATGCCACGTTGAATAAAAACAAACATTTATTTTTATTTAGCGTGACAAAATATTAAAGAGTTGATTTAATTAACAGTTACAGTTGTTGCATGTACAGTTGTTACAAGTACAGTTTGAACAGTCATTTGTTTTACATCCTTCGCAAGTACAAGTGCATTGATTGTTATTTTTCATGATATTATATGTTTTGTGTAGTAGACTAGAAAAAGCGTAAAAAGATGCATTTATTGTTAAAAATATTTTTGAAGTTCTTTTCTAACAGGAATAGGTTTAGTTGCAGATATATTAGAGCCACCTGTATTTCCTTTAGGAACCCAAAATAAGGTAAATAAGACTGAAGCGATAATTCTAAAAAGTTGCCCAACAACTTCTTTACTGCTGTTCGTTTTTATTCCGTAAGCTAGCATCCAATAGTGTGATAGAGTGTGCCTGTAAACATGTTTTTGTCCTAAAATATGAGCGTTTTCTAAATGATAAAAAGACATCTGAAAGCTTTTGCTTTTAAGTGCCTTTTTAGCTAAAGTTAACTGCCTGTAAAATTCTTGTTTTCGTTGTAGTTGTGTCATGATTTATTGATTTTGTAAATCAGACTACAACGAATAGAAAAAGATGCGTTTTTAATTCACTTTTTCACCATTAATATAGGTTGCTAAAACTTTTGTATTAGGAATTTCTTTTCCGTCGATTTTCATGATGTCTTTGTCTAAAATGATAAAATCAGCTACCTTACCAACTTCTATACTTCCTTTTTCGTTTTCTTCAAAATTTGCATAAGCATTCCAAATAGTCATTCCTTTTAAGGCATTTTTTCTTGATAATGCATTGCTTATTTGATAACCTTTTTCAGGATAACCTTTTAAATCTTTTCTGATGGTTGCTGCATAAAATGTATATAATGGACTTACATGTTCAATAGGAAAATCGGTACCTAAAGCTACTTTTCCATATTCTTTTAATAAGTCATTATAAGCATAAGCACCTTTAATTCTATCTGATCCTACACGGTCTTCAGCCCAGTACATATCAGAAGTGGCATGTGTTGGTTGTATAGATGGAAGTACATTTTTGAATAGATTAAAATCTTTTACATCTACTATTTGAGCGTGCTCAATACGCCAACGTCTATCGATTTTGTCTTTTAATACTTCGTTATAGGTTTTTAACATCACATAATTGGCAGAGTCACCAATTGCATGTGTATTCATTTGATAGTCGGAAGCAGCAATTCTCTTAGCTACTTTCTGTAAGTTCTCATAAGAGTTTACCAAAGCTCCAAAATGCCCTTTTTTGTCAGAGTATTCATTTTTAAGAGTTGCTCCACGTGATCCTAGAGCACCGTCAGCATATACTTTTACAGAACGAACATTTAATCTATCAGTTTTTATAACACCTTTGTTGAGGTAATAGTCAAGGTTTTCTTGATTATTAGAAATCATTACGTACACACGCATTTTTAAATCACCTGATTGTTGTAAGCTGTCAATCAATTCAATTACTTGTTTATCTAACCCAGCATCATCAACCGTGGTAAGTCCTAAATTGAAACAGATTTTTTCAGCATCTTTTAAGGCTTGAATTTGTGCTTGTTTTGAAGGTTTTGGAATATTGATAAAATTCATTGCATTATCAATAAGTACTCCTGTTAACTTTCCATCTTTTTTTATAAACTCTCCTCCGTCTATTTTAGAATCGATAGTAATTCCAGCTAAATCAATAGTAGCTTGATTGACTAACATTGCATGACCATCAATTCTACGAATAGCAACAGGTGTATTTGGAAATATACTATCCAATTTTTCTTTGGTAGGAAATTCTTTTACTTCCCAATCATTTTGATCCCAACCACGACCTGTGATATAGGTTGCGTTTTTTTCTTTTTGGAAATCAATTAATCGTTGTAGTACTTCATCATAACTTTTAGTACCAACTAAGTCTACTTTTTGTTGTTGTAACCCTAAGCCATAAAAATGACAATGTGCATCGATAAAGCCTGGGTAAATCGGTTTGTTTTTAGCATCAATAATATTTAATGCTGTGTATTTTTTTTGTAGTTCTTGATTGGTTCCTACAGCTATAAATTTTCCGTCCTTTATAGCAAAACTTTCTGTTGCATCAAAATTAGAGTTTACTGTATAAGCATTTGCATTGATAATTAACGTATCTACTTTTTCTTTTTGTTTACAAGAAAATAGCATACTAAAAGCGAGTAGAGTAAGTAGTGTTTTTTTCATGGTTGGTATTACGTTAAAAGTATAGATATTCAAATGTATTTAAACTTAAACAAAAAAGGAAAACTAAAACTAGTTTTCCTTTTATAAAAATACATAATAGAAAAAGATCCTATTTACTAACGGCTTTTAAAGCAGCGTCAAAAGCAGGATCAATATAAGTTGTTGTTAATTCATCTACTTGTTCTTGCGTAGGGATAGTTTTTACATCTGGAGCAACACCAATAGCTTCAACAACTTTTCCTTCACTGTTTTTAAATGCCATTAAAGGCATATAAAACTGTAAGTATCCATTGCTTAATCTATTACCACCATTAAATGAATCTTGACCTCCTAAACCTGCAGTACCACCACCACTGTTGTCTCCAACGATAGTTACATGATCTCCTTGAGATTTAATCATCATAGTACTAATTTCAGACATACTAAAAGAGTTTTCATCAATTAAGACTGCGATAGGGGTATTTTGTTGAAGGGCGAATTTGTGAGGCTTTGTTTCTACTGGTGTCCACGGACTGTAGTTGAAACGACCATTTCCTTCTTTGGTTCTTTGATACCCCCAAACTTTTTGCTGTGTTATAAACCTTTCGGTAAAAATACGAGCATCAATTACATATCCACCACCGTTACCGCGTAAATCTAAAATTATTTTTTTTGCTTTTCCATTGGTTATAGGGTTGTATAGTTTTTGATAAAGATCAAAGTTGTAATTAGAGGTGATAGAGTTTAATAACGCGTCAAATTCATCGGTGAAAGTAAAACCGAAAAAAGAAACAGTACTAGCAAAACTAGAAACTTTTTGATATGTTTCTATTCGTTTGTTATAAATTCCATACAGTATGTTAACGGCTTCTTTTTGTGCTTCAGTTGTACTAGGATCATTATAATAAGCACCTAATGTAGGTAATACAGTTGCATGTTTCGTTTTGAATTCATTTTTAGCAGCTTGCGTGAAACTAGCTAAAGGAGCTAAGCTATTTTCAAAATTGTCAATTAACTCAGTGTTTTTAAAATTATCAAGAGCTGCTATGTAAGCTTTATATTCGTTGGAATTAATTACTGTGCTAATTAATGTTTTAAAAGAATTTAAATTTTCTTTCATTAAAACTTCAAACTGAGTACCAGCATCGTTATCTAATTTCTTCAAGTCATCAAAATATGATTGATTGATCCCTTCAATAGTACTGATATCTTCTAATAAAGGGAATGCTCCATCTATTATTGCATTTGGGTAAACTTCAAAGCCAGTTAACTGAATATACATTGTTTCTGGATCACTTTTTAAGAAACCTGCTAAAATAGGCCCATCTTGAACAATCGTAGTAGGGTCTAGCTTATCATTAGCCATTACGGAGCTTACATCTTCATTGTCAATTTTTGGGTTTCTTTGATTTCTTCCAAAACTAACAAAACCATCTTCTTCAGTGTATTTATACTTCATGTTACTAGAAAAACTAGCTGATGCAGAAGCACTTCTTCCTGGTAGTTTAACACTAGGTAAAGGAATAGTTACACTTAAGCCGAAATGTTGGTCTAAAATTTTTCCAGTAATAATTTCAGCAAAATATTTAAAAGCCAAGTTAGCTTCTTTTTCGGCTTCAATAGGATTAGCGTCTGCTTTATTAAAAGTTGTTAGTTTTTTAAATTTTGGACTGTATTTTTTATATACATTATCCCAACTTTCTTCTTGTTCGTTAAAATAGTTATAGTCGTTATTCATAGTGTCCCAAAAAGCATTGAAAAGATCAGAATAATTAGCGACTTCAGTTCTGTCTAACTCTGCCACTTCTAAAGAATCTTCTCTACAAGATTGAAGAGTGTGTAATGATAGAACTACTATAAATATTTGTAATATGTATTTAAGTTTTTTCATAATAATTAGTTTTTAAAAGTTGTAAGATATTCCTATACCATAATTAGAGGTGGTATAATAATAGTTAGAAGTTTTTCTTAATTGTTCTTTCTGATTGTCTGATAAACCATACATAAAAGAATATTCAAGGAACAGGCTTAGGTTTTTGTGAAAATTGTAGCCTAATCTAGTTTCAGTTTGTAAACCGTAATCTACTCTGTTAAAATGATTTTCATTTTTATCAAAGTCATAAGATTCTGTTATTGTTTTTTTAGGAAATCCATCAAAGTCTAATTCTCCGAAAACTTCAACAGTACTTTCTCTTTTAAGAGAGTTCCACCAACCTACATAAGTTCCAGCAAAAACTTCAAAGTTAAATTTGGTGTTTTTTAAGGTCTTGTGTAATGGTTGTATTCCTACCATTACTGGAATGTTGAAATATCTTGATTTATGAAGAGTAGAAATACCTTCGCGTGTTCCTGTTCTTTGAAACCTATAGTTTTTATTAAGATAGGTTAATCCAGTTTGTATGCTAATGTGTTTATATACTTTAAAATTGAATCCAGCTTTAAAGTAATTTCCTTCCTCATCTACATATTCAGTATTTACTCTATTACTGGCACTGTATGTAATGTCATTGTTATTTAACCCTCCTGAAAAACTTACTCTAAATTTGCTTTGAGCAGAAAGAGAAGAGTTAATTAAAAAGGCAGTAAAAAGAAGTAAGAACACTTTAGGGGTAAAAGAAAACTTTCTCCCATGAGTTTTTTTGTTTTTCATGCGTGTTAATGTTAAAATTAATAAATAATAAAAGATATCCGAAAAAGGATATAACGTAATTTTTTCTAGAATAAAATTGCGATACTATAACAGTTAAATAGTTAAAAACCCTAACATTTTATTTTAATTAATGTTAAAAAGAAGTGAATTTTATGATGTTTAAGTGTAAAGAATGCGAAAGCAATGTTAAGTTATTGTGTTGTTTTGTAGTTTGATAGCGGTATTTGAGTTTTGGTTGGTGTATTTTTAAAATATGTTTGCTTTTTTAGTGAAAATAATTGTTTATTAGGTGTTTTGTTGTTGAAAATATGGGGGTAAATAAAAACTATATTCAAAATAAGTTTTAAAAATAAATTATTCTCGTATGATAAATATGCTTTCTATGTTTTAGTAAGAGAAAACTTTCATCAGTATATGTAAATCAAATAGGCAATGTATAACAGTAAAAACTGAAGAGGAACTCTAATAATGGCTATTTTTTTAGAACCAATGGCAGGTTTTTCTCTAAAAACATCCCAAATATGAATAGGTAAGAAAATTAACATCAATACGAAGATTGTTAAAGCTGCTTGTTTGGTAGTTTGATTAATTAATAATCCAATACCAATTGCTAACTCTAATAAACCAGCTATATAGTTTACTGCTAACTTTGGAAGAAAATTAGGGATGAATCGATTGAAAATTTTAGGCTTTACAAAGTGCATAGTGCCAGCAAAGATGAAAAATATTCCAAATAAAATTCTAAGCGTTAGTATTAAGATATTCATTAACTGAGTTTATTGCTGGATTGATATATAGCTGAGATGTGTCTTCTTTTTTATTTTCTTCAGTTTTCTTTGATAGGTAGTTGTAAAAAATATTATATAGGAAAAGTATTACAAGAGTAATAGTTAAATTAAAAATGACTTTTTTTAAAGTAAGTTTCTTTTTTCTATAACCTTCTTGGTGTTTTCTTTTAGTATCAAAGTATTCTTTGTTTAATCTACTACTCACCCTTATACGATTTTTAAGGTTTTAATGTTTCTTTGTTGTATAAGTATTTATCCATTAAATACACAATACTAGCCATAGATGCACTACCTAATTCTAATTCGCGTTTATTTACTTTATCAAATGTGTCTGTTGCCGCATGATGATAATCGAAATAGCGTTGTGAATCTGGTCGGTACCCCACTAAGGTAACATGGTCATCTTTTAAAGGTCCGATGTCCGCACCACCACCTCCAGCAGTAATATCATGTAATCCATAAGGAGCTAACAATTTTTTCCAGCTTTGTACTAGTTGTAAGTTTCTTTCATTGGCGTCGATAGAAAAACCTCTAGGTGTGTGTCCGCCTGCATCTGATTCTAAAGCACCAATATGTAGTTCATTATTTTCTTTAGCTAAACGAGCATATTCCGTTGCACCACGTAAACCATTTTCCTCATTCATAAAAAAGACAATACGTATGGTGTTTTTAGGTTTAATGTTGTTCTTTTTGAATAAATAAGCAACTTCTAAAGACTGTACGATTCCTGTTCCGTCGTCGTGGGCACCATCACCTAAATCCCAAGAGTCTAAATGTCCGCCAACAACCATAATTTTATCAGGATATTCACTTCCTTTTATTTCACCAACAACATTATGTGAAGGGGCATCAGGTAAACTCTCACAACTTTGTTTAAAATAAAACTGTAGGTTAGGTTTTCCTTTTAAATGCTTACTTAAATTCTCTGCAGCACGAGAACTAATTGCAGCAGCAGGAATGTATTCTTCTTGCGGAATATCACCGTACCCCATAGAGCCTGTGTGTGGATAATCATCGATTCCATTGGTCATAGAACGAACAATAACTCCTTTAGCTCCAAATTTTCCAACTATAGCAGCTCCTCCATAGCGTTGTCCTACGCAACCTCCATAGGCGCGAAACGTATTAATTAAAGAGTTGTCAAAAGCACCGTTAAAGAATACAATTTTTCCGTTGGCTTTGTCTCCTAACTCTTTGGCTTCTTCAATGTTTTTAACTTCTATAACTTCTGCAGTAATTCCATTAGTTGGAGTTGCAATTGAGCCGCCTAAAGCACAAATAGGAACATTAATTTTCTCTCCATTAAACTTGTAGTTGGCTACTTCTTTTTCTCCACGAACCCAATGTGGTACCATTACAGGTTGTAACCAAACTGAGTCTAAACCAACTTCTTTCATTAGCTTTTCTCCCCAAATAACAGACTTAGCTGCTCCTTCTGATCCTGATAAACGACTTCCGATGTTTTGTGTTAAATCACGTAGCCATTCGTACGATTTACCTTCGGTAAGTGCTGTACTGAATAGTTTTTTAATTTGTGTAGAGTCTTGTTGATAGTTTGCTTCAGTATAAGTGTTAGAAGCGATAGTAGGTTGTTTTTGTTCTGTTTTACAGGCAAATAAAGCAATGCTTGTAAGTAGTAAAAAAGTTATTTTTTTCATTTAGGGCATTATTTTTAATACCCTAAATGTAAGTTTTATATTTTAATTTTTAGAATAAGGTGTCAAACTTCCAAGTTAAACCTCCCATTGCTTGAAATCCTTGTACATTAAAGTTGTTAAGTCGTTGGTAACTGTTGTTTAAAACATTATTTAAGTTTAAGAACACAGAGAAAGAATCATCAAAATGATAGCCTCCGTTAAAGTTTACATCAAAATAACTTTTTAAGTCTATTGAGGTAAAGGTGTTAGCAGGTAAAGTACCGTAAACTCTTCCTTTACGATTCCCTACAAAATATAAATTAGCACCTGCAAACCATTTGTTGGTTTTATAAGTTCCGAAGACTTCACCTTTTATCTCAGGAGTATTCCAAGCTTCTGTTTCATTGGTTAAGGTAAATTTATTGAACTGAGCATTGGCTCCAACAGTAAGGTTTTTAATACCATCAAAGGCAACTTCACCAAAGAAGGTCATCAGTTTAATATCGTCATATAGAATTTTAAAAGAGTTCCCATATTCATATCCGTAAAAAGTAAATCCGTTAGCTCCAGCAATATTAGAACCATCAGATTTTGATTGATTTAATACAAAAAATGGATTATTTTCAATATCAGCATAACTTACTTTCACATTATAACTAAACTGATGGTTTAGTTTACCTCTAATTCCTCCAAAAGCATCAAACTTTTTATTAGTTTGTCTCATGTCAAGAGTAGGAGACAAATAAGGGTTGTCATCTGTAAAAGATTGATACATATTTGTGGTTAAATCACCAGAAGCACCAACAAATACATTTGCAAGTTCTTTTACTATAGGATAAGAAATCTTTACATCAGGGTAGATGAAAAAGTTATTTTCGCTATTTTCTGTGTCCATTGAAAAGTAGCTTTTTGCTCCTAATTGAATCGCTAAATCTTGTACATTGAATTTGTAAGTTGGGTGTACTCCTAATGTAATAAACTTGTAATCTATAGGCGTAATAGCATCATCACCATAAGCGTATGAACCACCTAAGTAGTTTAGGGTGGTATTTATATACAAATCGTTTAATTGACGATGAAAATTATTTAAAGGAAGTCGAAATTCTGCATTACCGTCAACTAAAAATTCCGCACTTTCAAATGAGTCAGAGAAAAAAGCGATTGCCCCGTTAGCTTCATCTAAAAAAGAATCATCTGGTTTTATTTGTCCAAATATTTTTACATGGTTGTAACTTTGAGCTTCTTCAATAGCACTTAACGTAGCTTCTGTAAACGTTATATTTGTAGGTAAACCATACCAGTTATATTTATCTTTCTCAGCACTTATACCTGCTGACCACTGAAAATAACGTTCTTGTTGGGTGTAGTTTAAGTTTAGGTCAATATTATAAAAAGTACTGCTTAATTCAGTATTTGCTACGGGGTCAGATGATAATAGGAACTTTAAATGTGCGGTTAATTCACTATTATAGCTTTCACTACGCCTTACGTACGCTTCTAAAAAAGGGGAAAGAACATTTCCAAAACCAACCGATACATAGTTAGGGTATAACTTTTCTCTTTTACCTAAGTCAACTTTTTTCATTGTTCCGCTTTTAGGAATAAAAGTAGAGGCAACAGGAACCGAAAATATTTGATATTCTAAAGCTTTTTTCTGAGTTTCTTTAGTGTGTTCAATTACGGGTTTTTGCTTTATTTTAAAAGCATCAGTAATTTTAGGAACATATGAAGTTACAACATTTACAACTTCGGTTTTTATAATTGTGTCTTTAGCTTTGTTAGTTGCATTTTTCTCTTGTGCATTTGTATATGCTACTATAAATAAAACAAGTAAACTTAAGTGCTTTTTCATCGATCTAGTCATTTAACTTTCGTTTGTTATTAACAAATTTTAGTTTTGGGTAGTTACTGATTCGTTTGTTTTTGCTTCTTTATTTTTGATGGTACGAAGCTCATTTTTAGCTTCTTCAATCACATCTTTATACTGTGTAAAGTTTTTGATGATGTTTTCCAAGATGTATGTTGCTTGGTACGCATCTTTTAAAGCATAATAGTTCTTAGCCATAATTATATAACTTTTAACCCCCCAGTACTTGTATGATGAGTAGTTAGCAATTAAATCTTGTACAGCTTTGGTAGATGCTTCGTATTCTTTATTCTCATGTAAAAAGAAAGCATTGTAATATAAACATTCAGCTTTCAGTTCACCGGTAGCTTTTTTACTAGCTTCATTAAAATATTCTTCAGCAGTTAAAAAATCATTGTTTTTGAAAGAAGAGCGTGCTAAAATAATTTTTGCGTCTTCGGCTATATTAGTGTCTACTTTTCCTTTAAGTAACACTTTTTCAGCATAGGCAATAGCATTCGTATAATCCTCTTTCTTGTAATATCCTTTCATCAAATTACTTTGTGAAAAAATGATGTTTTGTGGATAATTAGCTTCTTTTTCTAATTGTTGAAGTACTAAAATACCGTTGCTCCAATCTTCTTTTTGTAAATAAATGTTAGCTAACTTGGTTAAAGATTCTTCTGTAAACTCACTTTTAGTTTGCTTGTTTACGTATGTGTAGTGAGGAATAGCTTTATCAAATAACTTTGTGTTGTTGTAAGCTTGAGCTAAGTAAAAATGAGCTTTTAATACGTTAATTCCATTAGGGAATTGTTGTAAGTATTTATTGAAACCTTCAATAGCCTTAGTGTTGTTGTTCTCTAGGAACTTATTTTCAGCAGATTGATAAGTTGCGTTATCTAGTTCAGCATTAGTAACATTGGCAAAACTTACATTTTTAACCCAAGCGGCATATTCATCTACTTTACCGATATCGATATATACATTTTTAACGTTGGTTACTGCTTGTCTTGCTTCGTTAGAATTAGAATGTTTTGCAACTACTTCTTTATACTTCTCAATAGCTTTTCTATTATTGTTGTTGCTATAATATAATAATCCTTGACGCAATAATACATTTGGAATATAGTTGCTTTTTGGATGATTCTTTAATAAACGTTCGTAGGTTTTTTGTGCTTTTGAAGCATTATTCATGGTTGTGTAAGTCGTTGCTAACTGAAATAAAGCATCATCTTTTAATTGAGAACCATCATAATCATTAATTAAAGTTTCAAGATCTTGGACTTTAGTATCGTTTTTTCCTAAAAAGCCATTACTCATAGCTGTTTGATATTGTGCGTAATCAGACCCTACACCACCTTCTTGAATCACTTTATTATACGCCTTTATAGCATTTGTATAGCTTTTTGAAGCATAAAAAGAATCTCCTAGGCGATTGGAAGCATCATCATTTAAATCGTTATCATCAAGATTTTGTTCTAAAAATTGCTGAAAGTATTTTGCGGCATTAGGATAATTTTTTAGTTTGAAGTTTGTGTATCCAATTTGATAATTAAGCATCTTAGCTTCTTTAATTTTTTTATCAGTAACCGATAAGAAATGTTTAAGAGCGTTTTGATAATTTCCTAAAGAATATTCGGTTTCAGCCAACCAGTAAGCAGCTTTATTGCTCACAGTAGTGTTTTCTGACTGAGTTGCATTTACAAAGTATGGTTTGGCTTCTGTTATTTTATTTTCGTTGTATAATTGAATACCTCTGTATAAAGAAACTTCATTGATAATGCTTTTGCTTTCTGGAGTTTCTGAAGTATTTAAAAAGTCTAAAGCACCTTGATAATCTCGTTGATGCAAGTATGAGGTAACTAGTAAATTACTAATTTCAGCAGCATTTGGAGATGTTGGGTATTTAGCTAAAAAGCCTTTTAAAACATCTGGAACACTTTCATACGGGTTTCCTTCTTCGTAACTTAACTTCGCATAATTTAAAGAAGAGCTTTGGGTAATTTGAGCATCAAAATCCATTTCACTGGCATTCTTAAAAGCATTTAAAGCTTCTGGTTTTTTATCTAACTCTAAATAACACTCTCCTAAATGGTAGTAAGCATTTTGTGCTACTTTATTATTACCTCCTATAATTTTATTAAAGTTGCTAATAGCAGTCTCATAATCTTTTTGTTGATAGTAAGCATAGCCTAAATAATAGTAATCGGTATTTGTCCAGCGGCCATTTTTCCCTTTATAGGCTTTTAAAAACGGAATGGCTTTCTCGTATTTTTTAAGATTGAAATAACTTTCACCTACGATTTTAGAAATTTCTGAAACCTCTTTTTGATCTTTCGTAGTTTTTAATAATTGTTCTCCAATTTGAATTGATTTATCGAATCTTCCAGCTTTAAAACTGATGTCTAATATATAGTAATTTGCTTTTGCTTGGTAAGTAGCATCGTTTGCTAGTTGACTTAAATTGTCTTCAGCTTCTCCGAAATTTTCTTGCTTGTAGGCAATGTATCCGTAGTAATAACGAGCGTCATTACCATAAATAGGATTTCCTAACAGGGTTTGAAAACGAGATTTGGCATCTCTTAAGTAATTAGAAACTAATAGTGCATACCCCATTTTATAATTGAGTTCATTTTTTTCTTCTAAACTCAATAGTTTCTCATTTACTTTTTGATACCACTTTAGGGCATGAGCAGCTTTTCTGTTAGCAAAATAATAATTACCAACATTTAAAAATGCCTTCTCTTTTTTATTGTTGTACGGATAGTTCTCAACAAATTGATTAACTTTATAATCAGCGTCATCTTGCTGCAATTTTATTGCACACATAGCATCATAATAGTCAGCATCAGCTTTTAAGTTATGATGTTTTTCAGAGTTTACAGAAACTTCGCGAAAAAGTTCTTGTGAAGCAGCATATGCTTTGTTGTTGTATAAACGTATTGCTTTATGAAAATCGGCATTTGCATCAGTATTTATAGCCGATTCTTGTGCTATTACCGCTGTTGTAATGGTTAAAAAAAGAAATAAGTAGCAGCTTTTTTTGAAACAGTTAAATCTCATATTTTTTAGTTATCTAGAAACTATAACGTTAGTTTTTTATTTTTGTTGGGAGATATTTTATCAAAAGTAAGAAATGTTACAGAATTACGTTATAAAATTTTAGATTTGTAAAAAACTATACTCCATGGAAAATCCTGTTTTACACCTAGAAAACGCAGATATTTATCAACAAGACAACTTAGTGTTGTCAAAAGTGAATTTTACCCTAAATAAAGGTGATTTTTATTATTTAATTGGTAAAACTGGAAGTGGGAAAAGTAGTTTGTTAAAAACCTTGTATGGGGATTTACGTTTACAACGTGGTTTAGGAAGTATAGTTGACTTCGATTTAAAGAAAATGAAAGAAAATGACATTCCTTTTTTAAGAAGAAAACTCGGAATTGTTTTTCAGGATTTTAAATTATTAAACGATAGAAATGTTTTCTCTAACTTAGAGTTTGTGTTGAAAGCTACAGGTTGGAAAGATAAAGCTGAAATGAAAGATAAAATTCACGAGGTTTTAGATAAAGTAGGGATGAAAGAGAAGTACTATAAAAAAACTTTTGAATTGTCAGGAGGAGAGCAACAACGTGTGGCAATTGCTCGAGCTTTATTAAATGATCCTGAGTTAATTTTAGCGGATGAACCTACTGGGAACTTAGATCCGAAAACTTCATTAGAAGTGATGGAGTTATTGAATGAAATACATCAAAGTGGAAAGACAATTTTAATGGCTACGCACGATTATCAATTGATTGTAAAGTTTAAACAAAAAGTGATTAAATGTGAGGGTGGTGAATTGTTTGAAGTAGTACAACAAGCAGTTTAATATTATAAAAAACAAACCCACTTCAAGAATGAAGTGGGAAAATTGCTATGAAAAACTATGAAAAGAAACACTACTAATGCTTCTCTACTATAAAGACGTTTAGATTAGGAAAATCTTACACAGTAATTGGAATTTTAACAAAAGTTTATAAAAAAAACCTGAGTAATTTTATTACTCAGGTTTTTAAATATTTGAGACTGTTAACTTCTTAGAAAGTTAAAGCAGTGTTGTTGTTTTTAACGGCTTCAGCTGAAGAAGTTAAAGCTGCTTTTTCTTCTTCGCTTAAGTTAATTTCAACGATTTTTTCTATTCCGTTTTTACCTAATACTACTGGTACACCAATACATAAATCAGATAAACCGTATTCTCCATCTAATAAAGCAGAACAAGGGTAAATTTTCTTTTGGTCACAAGCAATTGCTTGTACTAAACCAGATACAGCAGCTCCTGGAGCATACCAAGCAGAAGTACCTAACAATCCTGTTAAAGTAGCACCGCCAACTTTAGTATCTTGTTTTACTTGCTCTAATCTTTCTTCTGATAAGAATTCAGATACAGGAACAGAGTTACGAGTAGCTAAACGAGTTAAAGGCACCATTCCTTTATCAGAGTGACCTCCAATAACCATTCCGTCAACATCAGAAATAGGAGCCTCTAAAGCTTCTGCTAAACGATATTTGAAACGAGCAGAATCTAATGCTCCACCCATACCAATAATTCTGTTTTTAGGTAATCCAGTTGCTTTGTGTACTAAATATGTCATAGTATCCATTGGGTTAGATACTACAATGATAATTGTGTTAGGAGATTGCTCAACTAAGCTAGCAGCTACAGATTTTACAATCCCTGCATTGATTCCTAATAACTCATCGCGAGACATTCCTGGTTTACGAGCAATTCCTGAAGTAATTACACAGATGTCTGATCCTGCAGTTTTGCTATAATCTCCTGTTGTTCCTGTAATTTTAGTGTCAAAACCATTTAAAGAAGCAGTTTGCATTAAGTCCATTGCTTTACCTTCAGCAAAACCTTCTTTAATATCAACTAAAACAACTTCAGAAGCGAAATTTTTAATAGCAATGTACTCAGCACAACTTGCACCTACAGCACCTGCTCCTACAACCGTTACTTTCATTTTATATATGTTTTTTGTAATTAATTATGTTTATAAGTGCGGAATCCGCACAAGATGCACAAAAATAGCGATTTGGCTATGGATATAAAAGAAAAACCCGTTGATATTTCAACGGGTTTTATATTGTTAGTTATAGCTAAATATTTTTAAGTCTTTTCCTTTAGAAAAATAAATCTTTTTAGCAGGTTTGTCAATTTTGTATTTTGGTTTATCTACACCAAACTCATATGTTTGAACAGTATCACCAGAGTCTTTGTTAACTTGCACTAAAACTTTTTTTCCTTCTTTGTTTGCGTAGAAGAAAGCATTATTTTTAGTAGCTTTAAAAGCATTGTGTCTTGTATCATCCCATATGTCATTGGCAAAAGATGTCATTAACTTTCCTTGACTGTGTTGACTATAACCTTTATAGAATCTAGATTCACCTGTACCTTGTTTCATTATATTTTGTTGCCCTACGAAATGTTCTGACGTATGTAGTCCAACTCCAGTTGACATGTTGTACATACCAGCTAATTGCATGGCTGATCCTGTTACCCCTAGGGTAAAAGCGCCGAAGTTTTTTAAATGACGCAATCCTTCACCAGGTTGCTTGAAGAATTCTTTTTTGATGACGTTACCTTTAAGATCAGTCATTACGAACTCCCAATTACCATTTATAAAGTATCCATTGTCTCGAGCCTCTAAAAGATTAATGTCTTTTTTATTATGAAATTCAATTTTTTTCACCTGATCTTTTCCTAATCCTTTATCAGGATTTAATATGTATAATTTTTTACGTTTTAGTATAATTAAATTTTGGTTTTTATTATCAAAGGTAAGTTTATCCTCTTTTGGATCCACAGCTATTCTGTATACTTTTTTCTCTTGTCCTTTTTTAAAATATAAAATTCTAAAAGGAGTTACAAGAATGATTCCATTATTGTATTCAAAGGTAGTATATTCCTCATCGTCTTCAACTTCAAAATCAATACCAGAAATCAGTTTTTGAGGCTTTTTCCAAACTTTTTTCCCTATATTGTCAACTAAATGTTTTTTGTTTTTATAGTAAACCATATAACCTTCATCAGTTTTTTCAACACCTTTTACTTTTTTTCTTTTAAATTCTTTTTTCCACGCTTCTTTACCTGTATGATAATCATACAATTTGGCTCCGTCTTCATGGATAAGGAATAGTTTTCCATCTTCAAATTGATAGTTCACGAAGCCTTCATCTAATTTGATAGATTTTTTCCAAACTTCTTTACCTGAGTTTACATCAAACGCTATAAGTTCTTTACCGATTACTTTTTTACCTATCAAAGATAGTCCCATGGTAAATCCAGCTTTAATAGCACCTCCAACCAAAGAACTGCTTTTGTTTTCAACAGCAATTAAAGATTTGTTATCTTCTGTAAAAAATAATTTACCAGCGTCATATTTTTCTGATAATATAACTTTTCCGTCAGATTTGTTAATTAAAAAAACAGTTTTACCAGCTGTAAAAGCAATTTTATCTTCGTTTTGGATAAAGTTATAAGCACCTGCACCTCCTAATAATAAGCTTCCTAACTTCTTATTAGTTTTTATAGAGCTTTCCCAAATAATGTTATCATTTTCAATACTAGTTAAAAATAGTTTAGCTTCAGTTTTATCAGTTTTTGCAAAAAATAAAATAGCATTTTTACCAAAAACAAACTTGTCATCAAAAATTCCTTTGTATCCATTGGTCTTTTCGTCTAAAATTTTATGACCCGTTTTGATGTTGAAAATTGTTTGATTAAATTTTCCGAATGGAGATAATGCTACTTCAGTAAAAGAAGAGCCTCCATCTTGACCAAGAGCATTAAGACTTTTAATAAATCCGCTTTCTTTGAACTCCCATATTTTTTGACCTGTTTCACCATTAACTCCATATACGGCACCGTCTGTTGTAATCACGGGAATCCCTGTTAGGTTGTGTAGGTAAACGTCACTAATTTTACTATCAAGAGTAAGTGTGTGATCAGGAACCTTTTGAGCGGAAACTAATAAAGAGGTTAATAGAAATAATAAGAATAATTTTGTTTTCATAACACTTAAAAATTAAGAGGTTAAAATTTTGTTAAATTGAAAATTAGCTGCGAATATAGAGATTAAAAAAATCCTATTTAGTTAAATAGGATTTTTTATTATACATTTTATAAAGTGAGTTTTTATCTAAAGCTAAAAGCAATACCTGCATTAACAGAGTTGTACTCTTGTAAGGTGTAACTTCCGAAGATTTTAAAGAAACCTAAACTTAAACGAGCACCTAATGTGGTATTAAAACTACCAGAGCTAGAGCTTAATGATAGTGGGTTTGTTCCAAGGTTTTCTCTTTCTGTACCTAAAGGTGTAGAATAATTAGCGTAAAAACTATCTCCTCTCATATCTAAGCTTGTGTTACCTCCGTTATATCCAACACCTCCATAAATGTTGATAACAGGGAAGTTTAAAGAGGCTATAGCTTGAACGGTATATGAATTTAATCTAAATTCTGTAACTGCATTTCTAGCTTCGATGTCTCCATCTACGTCACCAATAGTGTAATCTACATTCATATTGGTGTAGGCGGCTAATAAAGAAACATGTAAAGGAGTTTTATCCATTGGTCCAAACCAATCAGTAATTTCTTTTTTAACACCAATACCAAATAATCCACCTTTTACATCATCTGAACCTACTTTAGGAGAGTATCTAAGCATCGCTTCAAATTTAAAAGGGAGTCCTAATCCAACTTGGACAGAAGGAGCAGGTATAGCATTAGCAGGTAGGTCATCTTTTACTCCACCAGGCATAGTGAAATTAGCAGTACCTATTTCGTTCCCTTGATCATCACGTAAAGTGTATTCAAGTTCAGCTGTAGTAACATTATCACTACTTGAACCTAGTACAGTAGGAGTATCAAAGGTGTTGTTTATTACTTTTGTATTTTGTGATAAACCTAACTTAGATATATTAAATATTTCGTCTTTAGAAGGAGCGAAAGAAGCATTGGCACCAATAGTGATATCAAAGCCAAATTTTTTATGAACTTTAGCAGTATGATACCAGCCATTGTTCATACTATAAATAAAACCTTTCATAGCAGGGTCTAAATAAGCATTTGTTAATTTGCTAGCGTCTTCTTTTGCTAATAAAATAGTTTCTAATTCTTGAGCTTTAACACTAAAGCTTATGATTAAAGTTAGTAAAGGTAATAGAGTTTTTTTCATAATTATGAAGGTGTTTGTTTTAAGCGGTAAAAATATAAAATAAAAAAAAGCTCAATAATTTTATTGAGCTTTTTTGTCGTTAAGAAATTGTTTTATGCATCAATATTCGCATATTTTGCATTCTTTTCTATAAAATCTCTACGTGGAGGAACTTCATCACCCATTAACATAGAGAATATTCTATCAGCTTCAGTTAAGTTATCAATAGTAACTTGTCGTAATGTTCTAAATTCAGGGTTCATAGTAGTATCCCATAATTGTTCTGCGTTCATCTCCCCAAGACCCTTATAACGTTGTATGGCTACAGAACCTCCTAATTTTTGAGCTATTAAATCACGTTGATTGTCATCCCATGCATACTCACGTTTTTGTCCTTTTTTAACTAAATATAAAGGAGGGGTTGCAATGTAAATATAGCCTTGTTCAACCATTTCACGCATGTAACGGAAGAAGAAAGTTAAAATTAAAGTTGCAATGTGAGAGCCATCTACATCGGCATCACACATAATTACAACTTTATGATATCTTAATTTCGATAAATTTAAAGCTCTAGGGTCTTCTTCTGTACCAATAGTAACCCCTAATGCGGTAAACATGTTTTTGATTTCTTCATTTTCAAAAACTTTGTGTTGCATTGCTTTTTCAACGTTTAAGATTTTACCTCTTAAAGGAAGAATAGCTTGGAAGTTACGATCACGACCTTGTTTTGCAGTACCACCTGCCGAGTCTCCCTCAACTAAGAAAATTTCACAAAGAGCTGGGTCAGTTTCAGAACAGTCTGATAATTTACCAGGTAAACCACCAATACTCATTACTGTTTTACGCTGTACCATTTCACGAGCCTTGCGTGCCGCGTGACGTGCTTGTGCTGCTAAAATTACTTTTTGAACAATAGTTTTAGCATCATTTGGATTTTCTTCTAAGTAATCTGTTAGCATTTCAGATACTGCTTGTGATACAGCAGCACTTACTTCACGGTTACCTAATTTTGTTTTTGTTTGACCTTCAAATTGAGGTTCTGCTACTTTTACAGATACAATTGCTGTAAGTCCTTCACGGAAATCATCACCAGCAATTTCAAACTTTACATTTTTTAGTAAACCAGATTCGTCAGCATACTTTTTTAATGTATGGGTTAATCCACGACGGAAACCTGATAAGTGGGTACCACCTTCATGTGTGTTAATGTTGTTTACATATGAGTGTAAATTCTCTGCATACGAATCGTTATACACCATAGCAACTTCTACAGGGATTCCATTTTTCTCTCCTTCCATAGAAATTACATCTTGGATAATTTGTGTTCTTGTTCCGTCTAGGAACCTTACAAATTCCGATAATCCTTCTTCAGAATGAAATACTTCAACAATATCATTTCCTTCATCATCTTTATTACGCTTGTCTGTTAACGTGATAGTAATCCCTTTATTAAGGTACGCTAATTCACGCATACGAGTAGCTAAGGTGTCGTAATTGAATTCGGTAGTTTGCTGAAAGATTGACCTATCTGGTAAAAAGGTAACGATGGTTCCAGTAAAATCAGTTTCTCCAATAGTTTTTACAGGGTACAAAGTTTTACCTCGTTCGTATTCTTGTTGCCAAATTTTACCTTCTTTATGTACAGTTGCTGTTAAATGGTCAGAAAGTGCGTTAACACAAGAAACTCCAACACCATGTAGTCCACCAGAAACTTTATAAGAATCTTTGTCAAACTTACCACCAGCTCCAATCTTAGTCATTACTACTTCTAGAGCAGAAACTCCTTCTTTTTTATGGATGCCTACTGGAATACCACGACCATTATCTCTTGTTGTAATTGAATTATCTTCATTTATAGTAACATCAATGGTGTCACAATGACCAGCTAAAGCTTCATCAATAGAGTTGTCTACTACCTCATATACTAAATGGTGTAAACCACGTACTCCAACATCACCAATATACATGGAAGGACGCATACGTACATGCTCCATTCCTTCTAACGCCTGAATACTATCGGCAGAATAATTATGTTTTTTTTCTTCGCTCATTATAAAGAGAATTAAATTAAAGTCTTTATCATAAAAAAATCGCTCGAAAGCGATTATAGTTACCTCACAAATTTACAACTTTAAAAGCTTAAATTAAAGTTTTTAAGCGATTTTTATGGTGTTTTATTAACAATTGCTTTAAAAATAAAAAACCGCTTAAAAGAGCTAAAAACACTTTTAAATTAATTTTTATAACTTTTGGGTAGCTTTTGTAAATCTTCTTTTTTTTAAGATTGCTTATATGTCTTAAAAATTATTGTATAAATAAATAATTTGAGTATTTGTTGTTTAAGTGTTAAATAAATGTGTATAAAATACTATTTAATGTGTTTTGTGTTATTTTTTAATAAATATTTAACGTTTTTTATGGTTTTTGTAGTGCTTTTTGTTATTATTGATGTCAATATTAACAAATTAAATTTTTTTAAAAATGAAAACCCCCCGAATTTTATTTGGAGCTTTATTAGCTTCGATGTTGTTTATTGGTTGTAACAATTCTGAAGAATTAGTTACTGGTTCTGACAATTTAGTAGAACAGCAAACTTCTGATTTAGTAAATAAGAAGGAAGCTGCTTTTCAATTCATTGATTTAATGAAAAATCAAAGTTTTAAAGAAAAAGCTGTGGAGCTATTGATTAATCAGCAACCTAGCGTTTCGATGTCTAAAATTTTAGAGCAAACTTCTGAATTTGTAGGTGGTGAAGAAGCATACAAATCATTAGCTTCTAAAACAACAACGTTAGAAAATAGAGCTTCTAAAGAAGCTGCTCCTGACAAAATAGAGATTTTAGAGGTTTGGATGCATAATGGAAAAAGAATAGATAATCTTTCTGATGTGTTGTTTTCTTTTGCTCCTGAAGGAGATGAGAAAACATGGAAAAGAGTTGAGGCTTATACAATAAATAAAGAAGTTGTTTATCTTGACCCTAAAGAAGCACCAAGTCAAACAGTAATAATTATTGAAACCGATGGTTTTGAGACCTTGAAGAAAGAAGTTGCTTATATGAATAAGTATCTTCAAGAAGGAGGAGTTCAAAATGAGAGGTTTTTAAATTCTTCATTTGATTTTAATGCTAAATCTGCTAGAAATACAGGTTTAGAAACTACGAAATTAGATAAGATTAGATTAAATGATGATGAAGAGCCTTGGGTAAGTGGAGCTGCTGAGGTGTACGCTATAACATCAGGGATTAAGGATAGTAAAAATAATCCTGAAATTAAGATAATACCTATGTATTATTTAGATCATGATGATACTGATTATTACCCGAATCAAATATTATTGTTTTGGGATGATTATCAATATCAAGCAGCAAATATTCAGTTATTTGAAAAAGATGACAATACAAATTATAAAGACTTAGTTTCTGCTATTGTAAATGGAGTTTTTCAAATTATAGGAACAGTTTCTACGCAACCTTGGGTTAATGTTTTGGGACAGGTTGCTGGAGCAATAATTCAAGCGATGCCTGATAGCTGGTATGCTAATAATGATGATTATGTAGATTCTTTTTATACAATTGAAAAAAATAAGAGTTACAATAATTATTATGGTGCTAGAAGAAATGCTAAGATAAATTTATCTCCTTTTTATGTAGCTCCAAATTAAAAAATAAATTTAAAAGAATAACAAAAACCTCGCTTATTGGCGAGGTTTTTTACAACTAAAATTTGAAAATAAACTAAGAATTACTCTTAGTAAGCGTCTTCATGTACAGTCTTAATAGCTCTACCTGAAGGTTCGTTTTGGTTTTGAAAACTTTTATCCCATGCTAGTGCTGTAGGACTACTACAGGCAATTGAAGGAACAGAAGGAACTGTTAAAGCAGCAGTTTCACTTGGGAAGTGTTCTTCAAATATTGAACGATAATAATATTCTTCTTTGGTTCTTGGTGTTTGCGTAGGAAAACGATGTGGAGCATTTGCCATCATTTCCTTAGTAATAGCAGCTTCTACAACTTCTTTTAAGGTATCAATCCAGTTGTAGCCAACTCCATCAGAAAATTGTTCTTTTTGTCTCCAAGCTACTTCTTTTGGTAAATAGCTCTCAAAAGCTTTACGTAATACCCATTTCTCCATACGTTCACCATTAATCATTTTGTCTTCTGGGTTAATACGCATTGCTACATCCATAAACTCTTTGTCTAAAAACGGAACACGTCCCTCAATTCCCCAGGCCATTAAGCTTTTGTTAGCACGTAAACAGTCGTATTGGTATAATTTATCTAATTTTCGTACAGTTTCTTTGTGAAATTCTTCTGCGTTAGGGGCTTTATGGAAGTATAAATATCCTCCAAAAAGTTCATCAGCACCTTCGCCAGATAAGACCATTTTTATTCCCATAGATTTAATAACACGTGCCATTAAATACATTGGAGTAGAGGCACGAACTGTTGTAATATCGTAAGTTTCCAAGTTGTAAATAACATCTTTTATTGCGTCTAAGCCTTCTTGAATAGTAAAGGTTATTTCATGATGAATAGTATCAATATACTCCGATACTTTTTTAGCTGCAGCTAAATCAGGTGAGCCTTCTAAACCAATAGAAAATGAATGTAATTGTGGATACCAAGCAGCATCTTTATCACCAGATTCTACACGTTTAGCAGCATATTTTTTTGCAATAGCAGAGGTAATGGAAGAATCCAATCCACCAGAAAGTAATACTCCATAAGGTACATCACTCATTAGTTGCCTATGAACAGCGGCTTCTAAAGCATCACGAACTTCATCTATGGAGGTCTTATTGTCTTTCACAGCTTCGTATTCCATCCAATCACGAGAATACCATTTTTGCAAACCATCTTCACGCGTATAATAGTGTCCTGGAGGAAAAATTTCGATTTTGTTACAAACTCCTTCTAGCGCTTTTAACTCAGAAGCCACATAAAAAGTTCCGTGTTTATCCCACCCCATGTATAAAGGAATAATTCCCATATGGTCACGGGCAACTAAATATTCATCCGTAATTGAATCGTATACAGCAAAACCAAAAATCCCGTTTAAATCATCTAAAAACTCAACTCCCTTTTCTTTGTATAAAGCTAAGATAACCTCACAATCAGATTTAGTTAAAAACTCATGTTGTTCCTTAAGTTGCTTTCTTATTTCCTTATGATTATATATTTCTCCATTAGCAGCTAAGACAAATCTACGGTCATGGCTAAATAGAGGTTGTTGTCCAGAGGCAGGATCAACAATTGCTAGTCGCTCATGTGCCATAATTGTTTTTTCATCACTATAAATTCCACTCCAGTCTGGACCTCTATGGCGAACTTTCTTAGCCATTTCTAATAATTGAGGTCTTAATTTATCTGAAGATTGTTTTAAATCAAACGCACATACAATTCCACACATAATTTTAATTTTATTGTTTATTATAATGCAAATAACTGAATGATGTTTTTATTTTTAAACAATTATGCTTTTTTTGATTATATATTATAACTTTAAAAATTGAAAAACAGATTTTAATTAACTTTAATTTGCGTTTTAAGCTATTATTATTCTACTTTTTAATTATTCTTATAACAATTATGAGAGTTTACTTTTATCGAAAAAGAAGGAAGTGTAATTTTAACAGTAAAATTAGTGTTTCTTTCCTACGACTAAAATATATTTGCCGCGGTTTTTCTTTATTGTAAAGAAAATTAAAAGGGAATTAGGTGAGAATCCTAAACTGTACCCGCAACTGTAAACTTAGTCTATTAAAATTATAGATACTTGTTATTTCTTACGCCACTGTTTTTACGGGAAGGTAGTAGCAAGATGTTAGTCAGGAGACCTGCCAAAATTTAATTCATTGCTTTTCTTTCGGGTTAAAAGAAGAAGCAGTAAAGAACATTTGAAATATAATGTTTGTATTTTTTTGTTTTCAGAAACTTTAAATTTAATTATAATAATGATACGTAATTATAGTATTGTATTGGTATGTTTAATATCAGTTTTTTTTTCATGTTCAAGTGATTCAACGAAACATGAACCAACTCCAATTTATGATAATTCTTTTATACTAAGTTATGAGGGGGACAAAACAGTGGTAGGGCACTTAGATGAAGGTCAAGTTTTTACCCCAAATGTATATGAGTCTCTAAATAAAAATTCAATATCTTTTACAAATTTTGAAAATAGTTTATTCATAGTGTCTCAAGACGGACCTAATTTTGTTACAAAATTAAACTTAAAAGATCTTGCAGAAGAAGTAGCAGTGACTACATCTAAGGTAAGTAGCCCTTCGTACTTGGCTATGTACTCAGAAACTGATGGAGTAATCATTTCTACTGGTGGAAGAGGAAGACGAAGAACATATGATTTATCGTTTTTTAATGTAAGTGAAGGAGTGAAAGATAAGATTGATGGAGTTTCTTCAAAAGTATTGTTTTCAAAATCAGGAGTATTGGTAGATGGAGAAAACGTATTGATTGCTGACGATAAAGAGTTGAAGGTATTAAATATCAAAGATAAGTCAATAAAAACTACAGTAATATTTGATGATGTAATTTCAGGAATCTTAAAAGATAAAAACAATAAAATTTGGATAGGAACTGAGAAAAGAGTTGAAGATGCTAAGTTTGTAAGTTTGACAACTGATTATGGTATTGATGAAACGGTTACATTAACAGAAGTGAATTTGTATAAGAATAGTATGCTTTCTATAAGTGAATCAAGTAGTTATGTTTATTGGTCAGAAGTGTCAACAGGAGTAATTCACCGTTTTAACACAGAAACAAAAAAAGCAGAAGAGTTTATTAATCCAACTACAGAAGGAATAATGCTTACAACTGTTATAAGAGAGCATCCTACAACAGGTAAAGTTTATGTTATAGGGTCAGAAGATTTTTTTGATACAGATAAAAGTATACTCACTATATATAATGAAGATAAATCTGTTTTTAAAACTGTAAAAGGAATAGGTAACTCGCCAATAGATATTTTCTTCTCTAAAGAAGATTTTTCTGTAAATTAAATATTGTTTATTTATTTTTTAATGCGAAAAAGTTTGTAAAATCAAAATCACTTTATACATTTGTAGCATAATGATAAAACAACAATTAAATAACTGGTGGTGGAAAACTCGTAACTTACGTTAGTGAGACCATCTTGTTATATCTATAATACAACGAAAAGGCTTATCTCATGATAAGCCTTTTTTGTTTTTACATATTAAATGAAATGAAAAAAATTACCTTTAAAACAATAGCAAAAAAACAATTGGCAGATATGATAACGCCAGTTAGCTTGTATTTAAGAACAAGAGACAAGTATGCGAATAGTTTGCTGTTAGAAAGTTCAGATTATCATAGTAAAGAAAATAGTTATTCGTTTTTGTGTATAGAACCTTTGATAACCATCAAAGCAGAAAATGATGAGTTGTTATTGTCGTATCGAAAAGAAGAACTAGAAAGAGAGCCTATTCAAAGAAATTTTTATGAAAAGTTTGATGCGTATAGCAATGTTATTTCGATAAATTGTTCAGAGGAAATAAAATCATTTAATGGATTGTACGGTTATACAACTTTTGATGCGGTTCAGTATTTTGAAACAATTCAGTTAAAATCAAATAAAGCACCTTCCGAAATTCCAGTATTACAATATAGTTTTTTCCGATTTATCGTAGCAATTAATCATTTTAAAAATGAAATGATTTTGATAGAAAATATACCAGAAGGAGAAGAGTCTCGATTATCAGAAATAGAAAACTTAGTAAACTCTCAATCTTTTGCTAAATATGACTTCGCTTTTGAAGGAGAAGAAACATCTAATATTACAGATGAAGAGTTTAAAGAAAATGTTACCAAAGCAAAAGAACATTGTAAGAGAGGAGATGTTTTTCAGTTGGTCTTATCACGCCAATTTCAACAACAATTTAAAGGGGACGAATTTAATGTGTACAGAGCATTACGCTCTATAAATCCTTCTCCTTATTTATTTTATTTTGATTATGGAAGTTTTAAGTTAATGGGATCTTCGCCAGAAGCACAAATTAAGATAAATGAAAGTCAGGCTATTATTAATCCAATTGCAGGAACCTTTAGAAGAACAGGTGATGATGAAAAAGATAGAGAGTTGGCGAAAGAGTTAGCAAATGACCCGAAAGAAAATGCAGAACATGTAATGTTGGTTGATTTAGCAAGAAATGATTTAAGTAAGCACGCAACCAATGTAACGGTAGAAACCTACAAAGAAGTGCAATATTTTAGTCATGTAATTCACTTGGTATCTACAGTAACAGGAAAGATTACAGGAAATCCGATAGAAATTGTGGGAGATACGTTTCCAGCAGGAACTTTAAGTGGAGCACCAAAATACAAAGCCATGGAATTGATAGATACATACGAAAATCAAACCCGTGGATTTTATGGAGGATGTGTTGGTTTTATAGGTTTAAATGGAAATGTAAACCAAGCCATAGCAATTCGTTCTTTTGTAAGTAAAAATAATACCTTGTTTTATCAAGCAGGAGCGGGAATCGTTATCAACTCAAAAGAAGAAAACGAATTACAAGAAGTAAATAACAAATTGGCAGCATTAAAAAAAGCATTAGTGTTAGCAGAAGAAATATAAAATTAGAATTGAGATGTTAGTATTTAGGTGTAGGATATACATGCTTTATCAATACTTAAATCTCAATACTCAATACTATAAATATGAAGATACTAATATTAGATAATTACGACTCGTTTACCTATAACTTGGTGCATTATGTAGAAGATATTACAGGTACTTTACCAGATGTATATCGCAACGATGAAATTTCAGTAGATGAAATTAAAAAATACGATGCTATTATCCTGTCACCAGGACCAGGTATTCCTGATGAAGCAGGTGTTTTGAAAGAAACTATAAAAACCTATGCAGGCAAAATTCCGATATTTGGAGTATGCTTAGGGTTGCAAGCTATTACTGAGGTTTTTGGAGGTGAAATAGAAAACCTGAATGATGTATTTCACGGAGTAGCTACTGAAATGAAAGTGACACAAAATAATACGGTCACTTTCAAAAATATTCCGGAAACTTTTGAAGCTGCACGCTATCACTCTTGGATTGCTTCACGCAACAACTTTCCAGAGGAATTAGAAATAACAGCAATTGATGAAGATGGTAGCATTATGGCATTACGTCATAAAGAATTTGCAATTGAAGCGGTACAGTTTCATCCAGAAAGTATTTTAACTCCAGACGGAAAAAAAATGATTCAGAATTTTATTTCTTTTGCCGAAATCCAAAAGCCAAAAGCTTAAAGCTATTGATATGAAAAAAATACTAAACACCCTATTTGAACAAAAACGATTGACCAAGGAACAATCGAAAGAAGTTTTGATAAATATTGCACAAGAAAAATACAATGCTTCACAAATAGCCGCATTCATTACTGTGTTTTTAATGCGTCCAGTTTCGGTAGATGAATTATCAGGATTTAGAGAAGCTTTATTGGAACTCGCCATAAAAGTAGATTTATCTGATTTTAATACCATCGATTTATGTGGAACAGGAGGTGACGGAAAAAACACATTTAATATTTCAACATTAACCTCATTTATTGTGGCAGGAACAGGACATAAAGTTGCAAAACATGGAAACTATGGAGTGTCTTCTGCTTCAGGATCTTCCAATATGTTGGAGTTTTTAGGATATAATTTTACAAATAATGAAACCACGTTAAAACGTCAATTAGAAGAAGCAAATATTTGTTTTTTACATGCACCACTATTTCATCCAGCAATGAAAGTTGTAGCACCTATTAGAAAAGAACTAGGAGTGAAAACATTTTTCAATATGTTAGGACCATTGGTAAATCCAAGTCGTCCACAAAATCAATTGGTGGGCGTATTTAATTTAGAGGTTGCCAGAGTGTACAATTATATGTTGCAACAATCAGAAGTAAATTATGGTGTGGTACATGCATTAGATGGGTACGACGAAATATCGTTAACAGGAGATTTTAAATTATTTACAAAAGAGGCAGAGCAACAAGTTTCTCCATCAGATTTACGACAAAAACAAATTGCTCCATCAGCTATTTTTGGAGGGAATACTGTTAAAGAAGCTGCGGACATATTTGTGAACATAATTAACGGAAAAGGAACAGAAGCACAGAATAACGTGGTATTAACCAACGCGGCATTTGCCTTAAAAACGTTTAATAAAAACAAGAGCTTTGAAACCGCATTTGAAGAAGCAAAAGATTCGTTATTAGGGTTAAAAGCAAAAGAATCGTTAGAAAAATTAGTAAATTAAAATAAAAAACCATCATTCCGAATGGACACTGAGCGTAGTCGAAGTGGTAGTGAAGGAATCTTTCTGTAAAGAAAATAATTTAGATTACTTCACTTTGTTCGCAATAACAAAAAGAATATAAGATGACTATTTTAGATAAAATAATAGCCTTTAAAAAACAGGAAGTAGCAAAAATAAAAGCTGAAGTTGCTGTTAAAAAATTGGTAGAAAGCCCGAATTTTAAAAGGCAGCCAATTTCTTTGAAAAAATCATTGTTGGAGCCTTATTCAACAGGAATTATAGCAGAGTATAAACGTCAATCGCCTTCTAAAGGAATTATAAATGATAAAGCAACCGTAGCTGAGGTAACAAATGGATATTTAGACGCCAATGTAGCAGCACAATCAATCTTAACCGATACTTCTTTTTTTGGAGGGACCATGGCAGACTTGATGGAAGCACGAGTAATTAATCAACAAAAGCCTATTTTGAGAAAAGATTTTATTGTTGATGGATTTCAAATAGTAGAAGCTAAAGCAATTGGGGCTGATGTGGTGTTGTTAATAGCTACTTGTTTGACAGCTGAACAATTGAAGAATTACGGACAATTAGCAACAGATTTAGGGTTAGAAGTTTTGTATGAAATCCATACGCAGGAAGATTTAGATAAAATCGGAGAGTTGGATAATAAAATCATAGGAATTAACAACAGAAACTTAAAAACGTTTGAAGTTGATTTAGAACACTCAATAAACTTAGCAAGTCAAATACCCGATACGGTAGTAAAAGTTTCTGAAAGTGGAATCTCAGACCCAAGGATTATAACAGGGTTAAAAGAGCATGGTTTTCATGGTTTTTTAATAGGAGAAAACTTTATGAAAACAGAAAACCCAGGTCAAGCATGTCAAGAGTTTATCAATCAAATCAGATAATGTCAGTTCGAGTGAATTTATGAGGAATGAATAAATTAGTATCGAGAACAAGTACTTCTCGATACAATTTTCTCACAAAGTTGAAAATTACTCGAAGTGACGAAATATAAATAATATGAAACTAAAAGTTTGTGGAATGAAGTTTATAGAAAATATTCAGCAAGTAGCTGAATTACAACCTGATTATTTAGGGTTTATTTTCTATGAAAAATCATCAAGAAATTTTGAAGGCATCATTCCGAAACTACCCAAAGGAATCAAAAAAGTAGGTGTTTTTGTAAATGAGTATTTGGAGATTGTAGTTTCTTTAATTGAAGAATATCAGCTGGATGCGGTTCAGTTGCATGGAGATGAATCAGTAGCATATATAAAGGAGTTAAAACAGTATTTACCAAAAGTAGAAGTTATCAAAGTATTTGGAATTAAATACGAGTTCAATTTTGAGGTTTTAGAACCTTATGAAGAGGTGGTAGATTATTTTTTGTTTGACACTAAGGGAAAAGAGCGAGGAGGAAACGGAGTAACATTTAATTGGCAAATTTTACAAAACTATAACTCAACCAAACCTTACTTTTTAAGCGGAGGTATTGGTTTAGAGGAAGTTGATGAATTGCAGTCTTTTCTTAAAAGAGAAGCCTCTAAGTATTGCTTTGCCATTGATGTAAATAGCAAGTTTGAAACCAAGCCAGGAATAAAATCAGTAAAAGAATTAAAGAAGTTTAAAAAAAAGTATTAGTCAAAAATAGTTAAGTGTCATTTCGAACGAAGTGAGAAATCTCTTTTTATGGCTAAATAATAAACGACAAGAAAATGAAATTTCAACCAGACAATAACGGATATTACGGACAATTTGGAGGAGCATTTATACCAGAATTGTTATATCCAAACGTAAAAGAATTAGAAGATAATTATATAAAAATTATAGAATCTGAAGAGTTTCAAGCAGAGTATAAAGATTTGTTACAACACTATGTTGGACGTCCAAGTCCACTATATTTAGCAAAACGATTATCAGAAAAGTATGGAGCAACAATTTATTTAAAACGCGAAGATTTAAATCATACAGGTGCGCATAAGGTAAATAATACGATTGGTCAAATTTTAATAGCAAAACATTTAGGAAAGACTAAAATTCTTGCAGAAACAGGTGCAGGGCAGCACGGTGTTGCTACCGCAACGGTTTGTGCTTTAATGGGATTAGAGTGTGTTGTTTTTATGGGAGAAATTGATATCCAACGTCAAGCGCCGAATGTAGCCCGTATGAAAATGTTAGGAGCTAAAGTAGTACCAGCAACTAGTGGAAGTAAAACGCTAAAAGATGCTACAAATGAAGCAATTCGTTATTGGATTCAACATCCAGACACCTATTATTTAATTGGTTCTGTAGTAGGACCGCACCCTTATCCAGATATGGTAGCTCGTTTACAGGCAGTGATTTCAGAAGAAATGAAAATACAGTTAAAAGAGCAAACAGGGAAAGAAAATCCTGATACTATTATAGCCTGTGTAGGTGGTGGAAGTAATGCAGCTGGAGCTTTTTATCATTATTTGGAAGATGAAGAAGTGGAGTTGATAGCTGTAGAAGCAGCAGGACTTGGAGTTAACTCAGGTGAAAGTGCAGCTACTTCACAATTAGGAGAAGTAGGTGTGATTCACGGAAGTAAGACAATTTTAATGCAAGATGAATATGGACAAATTGTAGAGCCTTATTCAATTTCGGCAGGGTTAGATTATCCAGGAGTGGGACCGTTACATGCTTATTTGCAAGAAACAAAACGAGCAACATTTATGAATGCTACGGATAAAGAAGCATTAGAAGCTGCTTACGAACTAACAAAAATAGAAGGAATTATTCCTGCGTTAGAGAGTGCACATGCCTTGGCAGTATTACCAAAAATGGATTTACAAAAAGATCAAGTGATTGTGGTGAATTTATCAGGTAGAGGTGATAAAGATTTAGAAACGTATATAAAACATTTAGAGTAATTCACCATTTTCCGAACGGAGACTGAGCGTAGTCGAAGTGGTAGTGAAGGAATCTAAAGGTTGAGATTGCTACGTCATTTCATTCCTCGCAATGACGATCGATAGGCGATGTCATTTCGAACGAAGTGAGAAATCTCAGATAAAAGTAGTTTAAAAAAAATATAGAGAAGTAATGAACTCAATTCAACATATATTCAATAAAAAGGAAAACAATTTATTATCAATTTTTTTTACCGCAGGTTTTCCAAAACTAGAAGATACTACAAAAGTTATTGCTGAGTTAAGTAATAGTGGAGTAGACTTTATAGAAGTAGGTTTGCCATATTCTGACCCACTTGCAGATGGGCCAACTATTCAGCATAGTAGTGATGTAGCTTTAAAAAACGGCCTGAACCTCGATGTGGTTTTTAAGCAATTAAAGTTGATTAAAGATTCAAATAAAACGCCTTTGGTATTAATGGGCTATTTAAACCAAATTATTAAATATGGAGAAGATAAATTCTGTAAAAAAGTAAAAGATTGCGGAATTGACACTGTCATTATTCCCGATTTACCTATGGTTGAATACGAGAACCATTATCAACAGTTATTCAAAAACTACGGAATTACAAATGTATTTTTAATTACGCCACATACTTCAGATGAACGCATCCGTAAAGTAGATTCTTTATCAGATGCTTTTATTTATGTAGTTGCTTCAGCATCTATTACAGGTGCTAAAGGCGAAGTTTCATCAGCACAAATAAATTATTTTAAAAGAATTCAAGCTATGAACTTGCAAAGTAAGTTAATTGTAGGTTTTGGTATATCAGATAACAAAACTTTTACGACAGCTTGCGAGTACATGAATGGAGCTATTATAGGGTCAGCTTTTATTAAAGAATTAGAAAAAAATGGGATTGAAGAGATAAGTAATTTTGTGAGAACTGTTAAGGATTGTTAATATATTCCTAATTTTATGAGAATTCTAGTCATAATAAAGTAATTTGGTGATTTAAAATCAAATAACATGACTAAAAAGATACTCTTAGGGATGACATTATTAGCAGGTAATTTTTTATTTGCTCAGCATACGTTAATTCGTAAGCCTATGATAAGCCCTGATGCTTCTCAAATGGCATTTAGTTATTATGGCGATATTTGGCTATATAACTTTAACAATCAGCAAACAAAAAGGTTAACAATTCACAAAGGTTACGAAAGTAACCCTGTTTGGAATGAAACAGGAACTGAAATTGCATTTTCATCAAATAGAAAGGGAAATGATAATGTATTTGTAACTTCTATAAAAGGAGGAGTTCCAAAACAGTTAACATACTACCCAACAGCCAATGTTCCTACAGATTGGACAAAAGAAGGAGATATCGTTTTTACGACTGGTCGCGTGTTAAGAGGTCCAGAGTGGGATAAACAAATGTATGTAGTTAATGAAAAGGGAGAAACACCTCGTCGATTATTAACTGCTTATGGTGAAATGGCTTCAGTATCTCCTAACGGAAAATTAATCGCTTTTACCAAAGGAGCATGTCGTATTGCTCGTGAAGATTATTCTGGTTCTGCGCAACGTGATATTTGGGTTTATAATACTGAAACAAATGAATATCATCAAATAACGAGGAGTAACAAGAATGATCACTCTCCTGTTTGGGATACCGCGGGGAATTTATACTACATCGGAGCAAAAAGTGGACGCTATAATATTTATAAACAAGCAATTTCTGCAAATGGAACAGCCAATGGTACAGCTACTCAATTAACGAGACAAACAAAAGACGGTGTACAAACATTTTCAGTAAGTAACAATGGAACGATTGTTTATACTAGTGGGGCAGATATTTTCAAGTTAGAAAATGGAAAAACTCAAAAAATTAACTTAGATATTGTTTCAGATAATCGTTTTGAAGAAGAAGAAACTAAAACAGTTTCGGGAAATATTAGCAATTATGCAGTTTCACCTAACGGAAAAAACGTAGCACTAGAAATTAATGGAGAAATCTTTGTAAAGGAGAATAATAAAGAAAAGAAGCACTCAAACAATGTAAGTAAGCATCCATATAGAGATATAAATCCACAGTGGTTAGATGATAAAACAGTTGTTTTTTCTTCTGATAGAGATGGAGTTTATCAATTGTATAGTGCCGTTTCTACAGATACTTTAGTGGGGTTACACCGTAGTTTAAAAACAAAAGTTTCTAAACTAACAAATAGTAAAGAAGATATTGAGTATTCTTTAGTTTCTCCTGATGGAAAGAAGATAGCTTATCAGGTAGGAAGAGGGATTTTAATGATTGCTGATATTAAAAAAGGAAAGATAACAAATGCTAAAGAGTACTCCAATTCTTGGGCAGCTGCTGAAGGAGTTTCATGGAGTCCAGACAGTAAATACATCGCCTATTCTCAAGAAGACTTAAATTTTGATAGCGAAATTTTTATTCAATCTATAGAAAAACCTTCTACTAAAATGAATGTATCGATGCATCCTAGAAGTGACCGTAATCCAGTTTGGAGTGCTGACGGAAAAAAGTTAGTATTTTTATCAAATAGAAGCGGAATCAATTACGATGTTTGGATGGTTTGGTTGGAAAAATCAGATTGGGAAAAGTCAAAACTAGATCACGAAGAAGGAGCTTATTATCCTGAGAAGAAAGAAGAATCTTCTAAAGAGAAAGACGCAAAAAAAGGAAAGAAAAAGAAGAAAAAAGTAGTTGTAAAAATAGATGAAGATAAAATTTACGACCGTTTAGTACAGGTTACTTCTTTACAAGATGATGAGTATAGTCCTGTGTTTAGTGCAGATAGTGATTTCATTTATTTTTCAGCAACCAACCCTGCTACAGAAAAAAGAAGTACGTATAAAGTTAAATGGGATGGTAGTAAGCCAAAATTAGTGAAAGGAGTTGCTAATGCACGAAACTTTACTGAAAACAAAGGGAAAATTTATTTCACTTCTAGAGGAAAATTAGTTGAGTTAAATACAAAATCTGATAAAGTAACAAGATTGCCTCACAGTGCAACTTATACTACTAATAAATCAGAGGAGTATAAGCAAGTTTTTGAAGAAGGTATACGAGCATTAACTGCAGGTTTTTACGATCCAGAATTTCATGGGTATAATTGGAATGCTTTAGTAAAGAGGTACAAGCCTTGGGTATTGTCAGCAACCACACACGAAGATTATACCTATATGTTTAATTTGTTGTTAGGACAGTTGAATGCGAGTCATATGGGATACCGTGGAAGTGCGCCAAGAAATACAAGTGATAAAGTTGGCGTATTAGGGTTAGAAGTAGAAAACACTAAAAAAGGTGTAAAGGTTTCTTATGTGTTACCAAATTCAGTAGCAGATAAATCAACGAGTAAGTTAAAAGTTGGTGATATTATCACGGAAGTTAATGGACAAGAAATTAAAAAGAATACGAATTTTTACAGCTTACTAAAGAATACACAATCAAAAGAGATTTTACTGAGTTTAAATAACGGTAAAGATGTAGTATTACGCCCAGAAAGGTTGCTAAGAAGTTTACAATATGAGGAATGGGTAAATTCTAGAAAAAAGTTAGTAAATGAATATTCTAACGGTCAATTAGGGTATATTCATATTCAAGGAATGAACATGCCAAGTTTTGAGCGTTTCGAACGTGAATTAAAAGCTAGCGGATATGGTAAAAAAGGAATTGTAATAGATGTGCGTTACAATGGTGGAGGATGGACTACCGACCGATTAATGGCAGTGTTAAATGTAGATCAACATGCATATACTGTTCCAAGAGGAGCAGCAAAGAGTTTGAAAAATCATCAAAAGTTTGCAGATAACTACCCGTTTAATGAGCGAGCTATTTTATCGGTAAACACAAAACCAGTGGTAGCATTATGTAATGAGAATAGTTATTCAAATGCTGAAATTTTTTCACATGCATTCAAAAGTTTAGAGTTAGGTAAATTAGTTGGTCAGCCAACTTTTGGAGCTGTTGTTTCTACAGGAGGTAAGCGATTAGCTAACGGAATGATTCGTATGCCCTTTAGAGCATGGTTTGTAAAGAAAACAGGAGAAAACATGGAGAACGAAGCACCTGCAGTACCAGATTACTTAGTGAAAAATGCACCAGGGTGGAAAGATAGAGGAGAAGATGCTCAGTTAAAAAAAGCAGTGGAGGTGTTGTTGAGTGAAGTAAAATAAACAACTGTAAAAAATAATCTAAACCTCAGGGAAACTTTTAAGGTTTAAAACATAAACTCTCCGTGGGCTTGCCACGGAGAGCTTTATTTACTAAAAACTTCAATTACTCCATTAGCCCCTCTTACTCCGTACTTCGAAGATTCAGGTCCTTTTAATACTTTTACAGATTTAATATCTATAGGAGCAATTTGAGAAAATAAATCTTGGTTTACCACATTGCCATTAAGCACAAATAAGGGTGTTGAGTTACCATTAATAGTATTATTACCTCTTATAGATATATTACCTCCAGAAATGTTAACACCAGGTACTTTTCCTCTTAAATAATCATATATATTAGCGTATTGAAATAAGTTTGAGTTAACAGAGTTATTATCGTTATTAAAAGTAATTAAGTTTTTGTCCTTTCCTTTTAGGATTTTTATCAGGACAGTTTTTTGTCCATTATATTTAATTTTTTGTATTCCTATCTTAGGAGAAAAAGCACTAATTTCTTTAGGTGTTTTTTCTAATTTTATTTTGTATTCTCCTTTAGCATTGGTCCACTTTTTTTGTCTTATATCATCGAAGAGTATAATAGCTCCCGGGACAGGTTTGTTTTTAGAGTCTTTTACAATAATAGATAGTTTTTTAGACTGAGAATTAATAGAAAAATTAAAACATAATAGTGCAACTAGTAAAAATGTGATTTTTTTCATAAAAATAATTTAATGTTGTACAATATATAAAAAAAGGAGAATTTTATAACTGAGCTTGTTATTTTTATTTATCAATGATAAGAAGGTAGTAGTTTAAATTATATTAATAGTTATTTTTACCAAATGAAGCAGATTACAGAACGAGAGTTGTTAGAAAAATTAAAGATAAATTTTGGATACGATAGTTTTCGTTTAGAGCAACAAGCTATTATCGAAAATATTTTAGCAAAAAAAGATACGTTGGTTATTATGCCAACAGGTGGAGGAAAATCTATTTGTTACCAATTACCAGCATTATTTTTTGAAGGTGTTACGTTGGTAATTTCTCCATTAATAGCTTTGATGAAAGATCAAGTAGATAGTTTAAAGGCAAACGGAATTCCTGCTACTTTTTTCAATAGTAGCCAATCAACAGAAGAGCAGCAACAAGTATTTGAAGCTATAGTATCCAAAAGTATAAAGCTGTTATATGTCGCACCTGAAAGTTTATCATTGCTTCAAAATGTGTTGAATCAATCTTATATAAGCTGTATTGCTGTTGATGAGGCGCACTGTATTTCTGCATGGGGACATGATTTTCGTCCTTCCTATAAACAATTAGCATTTCTTAAAAAATCGTTACCAGAAACTCCAATAGTAGCATTAACAGCTACAGCAGATAAAGCAACCCAGCAAGATATTTTAGAACAATTATCTGTTCCAAATGCAGCACAATTTATAAGTTCTTTTAATAGAGAGAATATCGCATTAGAGGTGCGTCCTGCGAATGATAGAGTACAACAAATCATCAAATTCATTCAGAGAAGACCAAACGAAGCTGGAATTATTTATTGTTTGAGTAGAAAAGCTACTGAGCAATTAGCAAAAAAGCTACAACAAAATAATGTTGATGCTAAAGCTTACCATGCTGGATTACCTTTTGAGGAAAGAGCAAAAACACAAGAAGCATTTATAAAAGATGATTGTGAGGTAGTTTGTGCTACGATTGCTTTTGGAATGGGAATCGATAAATCGAATGTTCGTTGGGTAATTCATTACAATATGCCCAAAAATATCGAAGGCTATTATCAAGAGATTGGACGTTCTGGACGAGATGGTTTGCCAGCGAATGCATTATTATTTCATAGTTATGCTGATGTTATTCAATTACGTCAGTTTATAGAAAATACAGGAAATAAAGAAGTACAGGAGGCAAAACTAGAGCGGATGAAGCAATTTGCTGAAGCCACTGTTTGCCGAAGAAAAATATTGTTGAGTTATTTTGGAGAATTGATAGAAGAAAATTGTGGGAACTGTGATGTATGCAAGAATCCTCCCCAATTTTTTGATGGAACAGTTATTGCCCAAAAAGGATTGTCAGCTATTTATAGATTGCAAGGAAAAGAAGGAATGGGTATGGTGATTGATGTACTAAGAGGTGCAAAAAATGCGGCTGTGTTAGATAAGAATTACGATAAGCTAAAAACTTATGGTGTAGGGAATGATATTTCTTGGAGAGATTGGCAGCATTATTTAATTCAGTTAACCAATCAGGGGTATTGTCAAATTGCTTTTCATTTAAATAATAGTTTGCAACTTACTGAGTTCTCAAATAAAGTGCTTTTTGAAGGAGAAAAAGTACAATTAACAACACCAGTGGAGTTTACAAAAGAAGTAAAAACGGTAACAAAAGAGAAAAAGAAAAAAGCAGTTAAGGATACGTTATTTGAACGTTTGCGAAAGCTACGTTATCGCATTGCTCAAGAAGAAGATATTGCAGCCTATTTGGTTTTTAATGATGCTACACTTAAAGAAATAGAAAACGAAAGACCACAATCTGACGAAGAATTTCTAGCAATAAGTGGAGTGGGACAGCGAAAGTTAGAAGTGTATGGAACTGAGTTTATGGAAGAAATCAAAACTTTTTTAAACGAAAAGAAGAAAACTAAAAAAGATACCACTTTAGAAACGTTTAAGTTATATAAAGAAGGGTTTACAGTTGAAGAAATAGCAGAGAATCGTGGATTAAAACCTACTACTATTTTTTCTCATTTATCTAAGTTATATCTAGACGGAAAAGATGTGAGTTTGGATGAGTTTATAGAGGCAGATACATTAGCTTTGGTGGCAAATGCAAAAAAAGTATTGAGAAATGAAACAGCTTTAAAACCTTATTTTGAGTTTTTAGGAGAGAAAGTTCCATATGAAAAAATACGAGTAGGATTGACCATTTTACAAAGGAAAGGTTAGTGCATTATGAATGAGAATTGTTTTCCTGTCGATGCTAATCCAGACGTTATTTTAAACTGTTTTCATATGTTGTTAAGTTAGTTTTTTTACCTTTAGTTTATAAATAGACTTAAACATTTAAATGCCTATGTTTTTTTAAAACAAGAAAATCTTTGAATAACTTTTTTAGTAATTGTAGCTGTTGCAGAACTTATTTTTTTGAATAAAATAATTATTTATGATTTTGTAAAAAAAGCAGAACCAGAGAATAAGTCATTAAAAATTAAGTTTTTGTCAGTTTTACAATTGTTAAACATTTACTTTTGTTATATAAAGGCTTTTTTATTAGAAGTTTTAAATTATAAAATAAATTGATTTCAATTACCTATTAAGGAATTCTTTATACAACAAAAAGTCTTTTAAATGTTATTATTCAGGTTCTATCGTTTCATAATGGGGAGCAATTGCTGTTATCCATCCCTCAATACCAGTAGTATTAGAAGAAATAAAATCGCCAGAACTTTGCTTAAATCGACTTATACCATTAAGTAGCGTTACACCAATAATTTCACTATTGAAAATAGTTAAGCAATAAGTGTCGATGTTTCCAGAAAGTGGAATGAAACTTTCATTTTTGTTAGATAAGTTTAGTTTAACTATGGGGTCTGTTACTGTATAACGTAAGTAGTATAATTTATTACCATCGATAGCTATATCAGGAATGCTAAGTGAAGCATTTTGTGTTACTATTTCTTCAACAAAAGTTCCATTTTTATCAATCTTATTAATAATATTCGTTTCATAAACTGAATAATATATGTAATCTCCATCGACAGCAATACCTTCTGTTCTTATGTTTGGAATTTCAGAAATTATTGCACCCGTATGTGGATCGATTTGATATATTGATTCTTCTTCGCCAATACCACCAACCCACAAAAACTTACCATCGAATGCTATGGCATGCGGAGATTCTAAATTTTTAGGTAACTCCAATTCTTTTTCCAATACTCCACTTGTTTCGTTGTAAAGGTATATTCCTGGCTCTTGGTACCTTCTGTGTTTTAGTAACCATAATTTTTTATCAATGGTATCAGTATCATTTACTACCTGATTATTGCTAGAGAATTTAATATAAGGCTCATTACAAGAGGATATTAAAAATAAAAAAATGATTGACTTTACTAGTACTTTTATTGCTTTCATAATCATTAATAAATTATATTTTAATGGCTTTATGAACTTCATTACTATCATTAGATAGCATAATTTCAAAAAAATAAACACCACTACTAAGGTTAAATAAATCGATGGTTGCTTTACCGTTAACTAAACGGTCTGTTCTACTCATTAAAAAGGCTCCAGAACTATCATAAATTTTATATGAAACGGATTCTAGATATTCAATACTAGATAAATTAATGGTGTTTTTAAAAGGATTAGGATACAGTAACCATTTTTTGTTTTCTTGAAAGTTATCATTTTGATTAGGAATACATCCTAGAGAAATATCAAACTCAGATTTTAAAATATCACCTACTTTTAAATTTACAAAACTATCATTTAAGGTATGGTTAAAAAAGGTTTCATCAATAATAGCATCATTTGCACCCAAAAAGTTTTGAAGTAATGTAGCAAATGTTTGTCTGTAGTCATATTGAACCGTTGTAAGTTGAAAATTATTAGCGCTAGTAGCTTCAGACAAATCAGGATTGGTTCCAGATACACCTCCTTTAACAGGTTTACCAAAAATAAACATAGGTGCTATTTCACCATGGTCTGTACCTAAATTTCCGTTTTCTGCAGCTTTTCTACCAAACTCAGAAAAGGTAAGTCCTACCACATCATCTGCTAAATTTTGACTATTTAAATCATTCATAAAAGCTTCCATAGCACCAGATAATTCTGAAAGTAAATTGTAATGCGAACCAATAACTTCTCCACCTCCTTGAACTTGCGAATCGTGTGTGTCAAAACCATGAATATGCACCATGTATATTTTGGTTTTTAAATCGCCACTTATTAATCGAGCTACTGTTTTTAATTGATTAGATAAGTCATTATCTGGATACGTTGAAGCATTTGTACCTTTACCAAAAGCAGTAGAAATAGCTTCAGAATACGTGTCTGTAGACGAATCGATACCTGTTAAAAATCGTAATTGGTCTCCATAATCTGAATCTGGATAATTTAAAGGTGCCTCACCTAATAACCCATTAACAATAGAATAAAAGTTATTTGGATCTTGCCTTGAAAGGTTTAAAGATAAATTATGAGCTTCTTGAGAATGGAAGCCTAGCGATCTATTAACCGCACCAATCTCTATGGCAATAGGGAAGTTTTGTGTAACTAAATTTGAATAATAACGTTCCATAAAGCGTCCTATCCAACCTGTGCTAGATCCGTTTAAAACACTATTTCCATCGTTTCCTGTTAAATATAAATCATTAGATCTAAAATGACTTTTGTTTTGTGACGGATATCCTACAGATTGCATGATTCGTACCCAACCTCTATCGTATAAGCTTTTAATACCTGTAAGTGCTGGATGTAAACCTATTTGTTGGTTGTTTATAAGTGTTCTGTCTAACGTAATGTATTGATTACTTCCTGTAACCGGAACTTTTATTTTAGGTCTTAGGTTACTGTAAATGTCATACTGATTTAGCGGTACAATGGTGTTTAAACCGTCATTTCCTCCAGATAAATTTACGAGCACTAGTTTTCTATTAGAAATATCTGGGCAATCTATATACGGCATAAATGTTTTTAATGCAGCCTGCAGTTGAAATGGTGTTAAACTAATTGCTGAAGCTGTTGCCGAAAGTTTTATAAAGTTTCTTCTTTTCATAATTACATTAATTGAAATTCAGCTGCATTAATCATGGCAGTAACTAAAGCATCAATACGAGTTTTTACAGTAAAATTGTCGTTATCATTTAAATATCTATTCCATATACCAGTCCAATAATAATCTGGAAAGCCATCTTCTACCAAAAACTGTTTAAAATAGTTTACTCTATCAGTATCAATAGCTTCTGGGTACAATAAATTGGCCATTTCAGATATTAATACATTAGGATCTTGAGCGCCTGTGATGTTATTTCTTACAAATAATACCGTATCTATTGTTGCAGAAATTTCACCCGAACCAATAGTATTTACTCCTTGAATTAAACTTTCAATAAGACTATATCTTCCTATAATTGTATTGGACGAAAACCAATATCTATCAAAGTCTGGTTCTTGAAAATATGCATGGTAACCAGCTACATCAAAAGGACTGAAAAGATCCATACCTGATGTAACAAAATAGTTATCATGTATAAACCTTTTGAAAAAAATATGATAATATTCTAAAGGATTACTAGTAGGATTTGGAATGGATGCATTAAATAATGAACATATTTCAGATACTAATTGTAATGGGCTTTTAATAATGCTTCCTATTGTTTCATCTGTAGCAATACTATCGTCAGCATCGTAAAAATGTTGACTAGAAAGCAGGGTTCTTACCACAGGAACTATTTCAAAATCATTTGCAATTAACAAGTCTGCTAATGGGGTAATAATATCTGTTTCAACTTCATCATCCCATTTACTTTTTACAAAGTAACGATATAGCTTTCTACAGTAAGCTTTTGCGGTTTCTTGTTGGGCAAAAACCATTTCAACAAAATCATCTAATTCCTCAAATATTTCAGTAGTAGTTTCTCTACCAGTAATGGTTTGATTGTTAAAAGCGTTACTAAATGTTTTATTATCGGAATTATGTTGTTCAAAGTTTACATAACCCATCGGAATTCCTGTATCAGGATCAATAATACTTCTGTTTTCTTCTATTTTAAATCCAGAAAACACTTTTGCAGCTTCTTGTATATCTTCTTCTGTATAGTTAGTGTAATTGCCCGGGCCAATTTGCTCTCCTCTTAAAATAGTAAAAAGTTCTAAGTATTCTCTAGCATAATTTTCATTAGGGTTGTATTTATTATTCCTATGATTATCTAAATAGTACAGCATAGAACTATCTAAGGTGATTTTTTTTGCTAAGGTTTTTATATTTCCTAAAGCATAAAAATCTAGTAATCGCAAATAATCATAAAAATAGGTAGCAGCACCAGAACCACCATCTTTTGAAACGGTAAAACAGGTGTGAAAGAAAAATGATAGTTTATGTTTTAAGCTTACTTGGTTAATGGCATTGTACCACCACCATCCTGCAACTATGGCACGTTTTCTAGTCTGTCCCTCAAAATCTCCTGGCAATGTAGGTGAGGAAGTCCAAAATTCATCTGGACTACCTTCTGGAAGTGGGTCATAGGGTTCTTGAAGTGTGTATGGTGAATCAATAGTTAGACTATCAATAGCTTCAGTTGCAGTCATACCTGTAAATACATCTAATTGATTTTTAGTGTAATTAAAGGTGGCACGCCTAAGTAGATGCTTAGCTTTTCTTAAATCTAAGTTACCACTAAGGGGATTAAGTGATGCCATAAATTAATTTTTAGTTTAGTTAGTGGAGATATAACAAAAAATGATTTTAATTATTGTTTGTTATATATTGTTTTTTTGTGTGTAAAAAACACTCATGATCTACTTTATTTTTAAATGCTTATTTTTCTTTTCAAGTTCTTTTATGTCTTTAGGATAAGTTCTCATTTCTAACAGTAGTTTTTTTGGATGTTAAAAAGTTATGCAAAACTAGATTTTTAATATCCTAAATCAGGGGTTTAAGATTGATGATAAAGATAATTTTTTAAATGAAGTATTTGTGAGTATTGTAGGTAGTAATTTACTTGTTGTTAAAGCAAAAAAGCAGTTAAAAGGTAATATCTTTTAACTGCTTTGATGTTATAATTATAGAAAGTCAAAATTATATAATTCATAATATGTAATTAATTTCAATTACATATTTCGTCTGTATTGACCACCAACTTCAAACAATGAAGCAGTAATTTGACCTAACGAACAAACTTTGGTAGCGTCCATTAATTTTTCAAAAAGATTTTGATTGTTAATAGCAGCAGATTGCATTTCAGATAAAAGTTGTTCTATCTTATCTTCATGAGCTTTATTTAAACTCTCTTTAGTTTTAATTTGGAACTGTTTTTCCTCTTCCGTGGCACGAATAACCTCTTGTGGAGTTACTGTTGGAGAACCTTTAGAGCTTAAGAAGGTGTTTACTCCAATAATTGGGAACTCACCTGTATGTTTTAAGGTTTCGTAGTATAAACTTTCTTCTTGAATTTTAGAGCGTTGGTACATGGTTTCCATAGCACCTAATACACCACCACGTTCCGTAATTCTATCGAACTCAGTTAATACTGCTTCCTCAACTAAGTCAGTCAATTCTTCAATAATGAAAGAACCTTGAATTGGATTTTCATTTTTAGCTAATCCTAATTCTTTATTGATGATTAATTGAATTGCCATGGCACGACGTACCGATTCTTCTGTAGGTGTTGTAATCGCCTCATCATACGCATTTGTGTGTAACGAGTTACAGTTATCGTAAATCGCATATAACGCTTGTAGTGTTGTACGGATATCATTAAAATCAATTTCTTGCGCGTGTAATGAACGTCCAGAAGTTTGAATATGATATTTTAACATTTGCGCTCTTGGGTTCGCACCGTATTTGTGTTTTAAAGCTTTCGCCCAAATTTTACGAGCTACACGACCAATTACTGCATATTCAGGATCAATACCATTAGAGAAGAAGAACGATAAGTTTGGTCCAAACTTATTAATGTCCATTCCTCTAGATAAGTAGTATTCTACGTAAGTGAATCCATTCGCTAAGGTCAAGGCTAATTGTGTAATTGGGTTTGCTCCAGCTTCTGCAATATGATATCCTGAGATAGATACTGAGTAGAAATTACGGACATTTTTCTCAATAAAATATTCTTGTACATCACCCATTAAACGTAAGGCAAACTCGGTAGAGAAAATACACGTGTTTTGTGCTTGATCTTCTTTTAAAATATCTGCTTGAACTGTACCACGTACTTGTGCTAAAGTATTTGCTTTAATTTCAGCGTATACATCCGCAGGTAAAATTTGATCACCTGTAACACCTAAAAGTAGTAACCCTAATCCGTCATTACCTTCTGGTAAATCACCATTATATTTAGGACGTTCTATACCTTTATTGTCATATAATTCTTTAAGTTTTGCTTCAACCTTTTTCTCTAGTTTATGCTCTTTGATGTATTTTTCACAATTCTGATCAATCGCAGCATTCATAAAGAACCCTAATAACATCGGAGCAGGACCGTTGATGGTCATAGAAACCGAAGTCATAGCATGACTTAAATCGAAACCAGAGTATAATTTTTTAGCATCGTCTAAACAACAAATAGATACCCCAGCATTTCCAATTTTACCGTAAATATCAGGTCTGTGTCCTGGATCGTTACCATATAATGTAACCGAGTCAAATGCAGTAGATAAACGCTTTGCAGGCATACCTAAACTTACATAGTGGAAACGACGATTGGTACGTTCTGGTCCACCTTCACCAGCAAACATACGTGTTGGATCTTCTCCAGTACGTTTAAATGGGTATAATCCTGAAGCATAAGGGAATTCTCCTGGAACATTTTCTTGTAAATTCCAGCGTAATAAATCACCCCAAGCTTGGTATTTTGGTAAAGCAACTTTCGGAATTTGTGTATGCGAAAGTGACTCTGTATGTGTTTCTATTTTAATCTCCTTATCACGTACTTTAAACGAGTATATAGGATCTTTATATTTTTTTACTTTGTCTTGCCAGTTTAAAATGATTTCCCAGTTATAAGGGTCTAAGTCCATTTTTACTCGGTCAAATTCAGCAACTAAAAGTTTAAGGAAACCTTTATTTTCTTCTGTAATATTAACAGAATCATCTTCTATTCCTGATTTATCAAGAGTTATTTCTGTTTCAGAAACACTTTCAATAGTTTTATAAATTCCATATAATTTCTGAGCTACTTTTTCTTGCTCATCAACTTTTTTATCGTAAGCACGGTTGTTTTCTGAGATTTCAGATAAATAGCGCGTTCTACTTGGTGGAATTACAAATATCTTTTCAGACATTTCTTTCGTAATTTCAAAAGTAGATTGTAAATCAGCTCCTGTTTTCTCCACTAACTTATCCATAATCGCTTTGTATAGCGAGTTCATTCCTGGATCGTTGAATTGAGATGCAATCGTTCCAAAAACAGGCATGTCATCCATGTGAACATCCCATAAATTGTTGTTACGCATGTATTGTTTTTTTACATCACGTAAAGCATCTAAAGCTCCTCTTTTATCAAATTTATTGATGGCTACTAAATCAGCAAAATCAAGCATGTCGATTTTTTCTAACTGTGTTGCAGCACCAAATTCAGGTGTCATTACATATAAAGAGGTGTCAGAATGTTCGATAATCTCTGTATCTGATTGCCCAATACCTGAAGTTTCTAAAATGATTAAGTCAAACTCAGCAGCTTTTAAAACTTCTACTGCTTCGTTTACGTATTTAGATAAGGCTAAGTTTGACTGGCGTGTAGCTAATGAACGCATATATACACGTTCATTGTTGATAGCATTCATACGAATACGGTCACCCAATAAAGCTCCTCCTGTTTTTCTTTTTGATGGATCTACAGAGATTAATCCGATAGTTTTTTCTGGAAAATCAATTAAGAAACGACGAACTAATTCATCAACTAAACTTGATTTACCTGCACCACCCGTACCCGTAATTCCTAAAACCGGAGTTTTAGAATTTTTATTTTTTTCGTGAATAGCATCTAAAGCATCTTTGGCAACTTCTGGGAAGTTCTCCGCAGCAGAAATTACACGAGCAATACTACCAACTTCTTTATCGGCTAATCTATCTACTTCTCCATTTAATGCATCTCCGATAGCAAAGTCTGATTGTTGCACTAAATCGTTAATCATTCCTTGTAATCCTAATTCACGACCATCATCAGGAGAGTAAATACGAGTAATTCCGTAGTCCATCAATTCTTTGATTTCCTCTGGTAGAATTACTCCTCCGCCACCACCAAATATTTTAATATGTCCAGCTCCTTTTTCTTGCAATAAATCGTACATGTACTTAAAGTACTCATTATGTCCACCTTGGTACGAAGTCATAGCAATTGCATTTGCGTCTTCTTGAATAGCACAGTTTACTACTTCTTCAACGCTTCTGTCATGTCCTAAGTGAATTACTTCAACCCCAGTAGATTGAATAATTCGGCGCATAATATTAATGGCAGCGTCGTGTCCATCAAATAAAGAAGCCGCAGTTACAATTCGTACTTTGTGTTTAGGTTTATAGGGAGTTATTTGTTCCATTCGTAAATTGTCTTAATTTTCGGGTACGCAATTTACGGAAATCTTAAAAAATAGCAGGATGTTTTAACAATTATAAATAGGAAAGGAATGCCCACCTTTTTCGAGTAGTGATATAATCTAAATTATGTTCGTTTTGATAAGCTTCTCGCTCAAAGCTTAAATTGTTATATGCTTTAGAAGTATTACGGTAAATTAACAGCTTGATAAACCATTCTATAAAATAAAAAAGATAGAAGAAAACAATCAACAATTCTAATTGCTGCTTTAAGTGTATTTTTTCGTGGTTTATTAAAACAGGATCACCTTTTAAATCTTCTCTTTTTAAAAAGATAAAAGGGTATAATGTCATTCCAGAAAAACCTTTTGGGATTATATGTTTTGAAATAAAGATCATAAACCTATTTGTGCAATACAACTTATCAAAGGTACAATTTATTGTTAGTACAACAGAAAAAATAAAAAGAGATGAAAAATTTATGTTTTTTTAAAGTACCGTTTTTAACTGTATAAACTTATATTTGTGCAAACTTCAAAGAAGATGGATTTTTTAACTTTAAAATATAAGAAGAGGATTGAAGCTCAGTACCACAGAGCAGATATCCGTTATCCATAGTTTCTTCATTTTTACGCTTATCAACACATATAAAACTAACAAGTTTTCAAACTTTTATTGAAAACTCAAAAACGTATAAAATGACTTTTAAAGAACAAATAAAACAAGGAATACCAACTGCATTACCTCCAAAAAAGGAGTATGATACTACGATAAACCACGCACCAAAACGTAAGGAAATTTTAACTGAAGAAGAAAAAAAGTTGGCTTTACGTAATGCATTGCGTTTTTTTGATAAAGAACATCACGAAGAATTATTACCTGAATTTGCTGAAGAACTAGAGAAGTACGGACGAATTTATATGTATCGCTTTCGTCCTGATTATAAAATGTATGCGCGTCCTATTGAAGAGTATCCAGGGAAATCAGAGCAAGCAAAGGCTATTATGGTAATGATTCAAAATAATTTAGATTATGCTGTAGCACAACACCCTCACGAATTAATTACTTACGGTGGTAATGGAGCAGTATTTTCTAATTGGGCTCAGTACTTATTAACCATGAAGTACTTGTCTGAAATGACAAATAAGCAAACCTTGGTAATGTATTCAGGGCATCCGATGGGATTATTTCCATCGCATAAAGATGCTCCAAGAGTTGTAGTTACAAATGGAATGATGATTCCTAATTATTCTAAACCAGATGACTGGGAGAAATTCAATGCTTTAGGAGTAACACAATATGGTCAAATGACGGCAGGAAGTTATATGTACATCGGTCCACAAGGAATTGTACATGGAACTACGATTACTGTGTTAAACGGATTCAGAAAAATAGGAAAGTCTCCAAAAGGTAATTTATTTGTTACTGCTGGTTTAGGAGGAATGAGTGGTGCGCAACCAAAAGCAGGAAATATTGCAGGTTGTATTACAGTTTGTGCTGAGGTGAACCCAAAAATAACGCAGGTTCGTTTAGAACAAGGTTGGATTGATGAAAAAATCACCGATTTAGATGAATTAGTAGCACGTGTTAGAAAAGCAAAGGAAAACAAAGAAGTTGTTTCGTTAGCATATTTAGGAAACATAGTGGATGTTTGGGAGAAGTTTGCTGAAGAAGATGTATATATCGATTTAGGTTCAGATCAAACATCATTACATAATCCATGGGCAGGAGGTTATTATCCTGTGGATATGTCGTTTGAAGAATCAAACAAAATGATGGCGAATAATCCTGAATTATTTAAAGAAAAAGTACAAGAAACCTTACGTCGCCATGCAAAAGCGATTAATAAACATACAGAAAAAGGAACTTATTTCTTTGATTACGGAAATGCTTTCTTGTTAGAAGCGAGCAGAGCAGGAGCTGATGTAATGAATCCGAATCCGACGTTAGGAAGAGAATTTAAGTATCCTAGTTATGTGCAAGATATTATGGGACCTATGTGTTTTGATTATGGTTTTGGTCCGTTTCGTTGGGTATGTACCTCAGGAAAACCAGAAGATTTAGCGAAAACAGATGCTATTGCTTGTAAGGTGTTGGAGAAAATCAAGAAAAAATCTCCTGAAGAAATCCAACAGCAAATGGCGGATAATATTCAGTGGATTAAAGGAGCACAAGAAAATAAATTAGTTGTAGGTTCACAAGCACGTATTTTATACGCAGATGCTGAAGGGCGTATGAAAATAGCCGAAGCCTTTAATAAAGCAATTAAGAAAGGAAAAATAGGTCCAGTAGTTTTAGGTCGTGACCACCACGATGTTTCTGGAACTGATTCACCTTATCGTGAAACTTCTAATATTTATGATGGTTCGCGCTTTACAGCAGATATGGCAATTCATAATGTAATTGGAGATAGTTTTAGAGGAGCTACTTGGGTTTCTATCCACAATGGAGGTGGAGTAGGCTGGGGAGAAGTGATTAACGGAGGATTTGGCATGCTTCTTGATGGTTCTAAAGATGCATCAAGGCGCTTAAAATCAATGCTTTTCTGGGATGTTAATAACGGAATTGCAAGACGTAGTTGGGCACGAAATAACGAAGCTGTTTTTGCTATTAAACGTGCCATGGAAGCTGAAAAGAAGTTAAAAGTAACACTTCCTAACTTAGTAGATGATGCATTATTAGAAAATATGTAAACTCTAAGAAAATGAAAAATTTAAAATTACTTTTTTTACCAATTGTAGCCTTACTAATTACTTCTTGTAGTTCGGTAAGAGTAGTAACTGATTACGATACACAAACCGATTTTAATCAGTACAAAACATTTGCGTTTTACAAGACTGGGATTGACAAAGCTCCAATTTCTGATTTAGATAAAAAACGTATTATGCGTGCTATTGAAGCAGAGTTGATGGCTAAAGGAATGACAAAATCAGCTACACCGGATGTTTTAGTGAGTTTGTTTACTAAATCTCGTGAGCGTGTAAATGTAAACGATAATTACTATGGAGGGTTTTATTATCCATGGTATTATGGGCAAAGTCCTGTAACTGTTTCTCAATATACTGAAGGAACATTGTTTATTGATTTATTAGATGCTCAAAAGAAAGAATTGGTATGGCAAGGAATAGGTACTGGTGCTTTAAGTACAAGTAGTGTAGAACGGAAAGAAGCTCGTGTTAAAGAGTTTGTAGGTGAGATTATGGCGGAGTATCCTCCTAATGCTAAAAAGTAAGATTTAATTTTTATTAAAGATTAATATAAATACGTTAAGCAGGAATATAAAACCTGTTTAACGTATTTTTTTATGATATTTGTAAACATGAGAAATAAGATATTAAAACCTACTCCTGATGAGTATTATACGAATGAACAAGGGTATAGGGTTTTTAAAGAAGCGTATCATTTACGCCGTGGGTATTGTTGTAAAAACGGCTGTAAACATTGTCCGTATGGATATGATAAAAAAACTGATAGTTTCAAATAAATGTGACAATAATTAGTTTATTGTTTCTAATAGATAAAATCAAACAAGTAAATATGAAAAAAATTACAATATTCTTTATTGCACTTACTTTTATGGGATGTGCAGAATTACAAAAAGTGGTAAATCAATTACCACAAGGTGGAGTATTATCACAAAGTCAAATAGGTAATGGTTTACGTCAAGCTTTAGATAATGGTATTCAGCATCAGGTAACCAAGTTAACTTCAAAAGATGGATTTTATAAAAATAATTTGGTGAAAATTTTGCTACCAGAAGAACTACAGGCTGTTGATAAAGGATTACGTAGTATTGGTCTAGGAAATTTAGCTGATGAAGGTTTAAAAGCTATTAATAGAACTGCTGAAGATGCTGTAAAAACAGCTACACCTATTTTTGTAAATGCAGTTAAGGAAATTACCTTTGCAGACGCAAAAAATATTTTATTAGGAGCTGATAATGCTGCAACTTCTTATTTAGAAGGGAAAACAACATCGGCTTTGTATAGTGAGTTTAACCAAGTGATTAAAAACTCATTTGCTAAAGTAGGAGCTGATAAAATTTGGTCAAACTTAATCTCAAAATATAACAGTATTCCATTCGTGAAAAAAGTAAATCCAGATTTAACTGATTATGTGACTACTGAAGCGTTAGATGGTGTGTTTACTATGATTGCGGTTGAAGAAAAAGGAATACGTACTAAAGTAGGTCTGCGTAATACAGCGTTATTACGTCAGGTATTTGCATTGCAGGACAACAGATAGATAATGAGAGTTATTATCAAAAAACAAAAAAACTCTTGAAAAAATCAAGAGTTTTTTTGTTTTTTGATATGTCGTTAAGGGGTTTTTCCCCGTTTTATATTTAATTTTTGTTTTATGTAATTGTAAATCAAATAAATATGTATATTTATAATCAGTATTAACCCAATTAGAAATGTCTAGAATTAATCAATTACGAAGATATAGAAAACATCTTGAAGAAAGATACCGTAGATTGGTTGAGACTGCTAACGATTATAAGTATGAAGATGAGTGTAAAAGTGATCGCTCAGCATTTAAAGCAATGAAGATATTAGAAAAGCTAAATAGAATAAAATATTTAGACGAAGATATGTCAAATCCTGTTGTGTAACTCCTTAAAGTAATCAAAAGCTTTTAACAATCTACTACCGTACCAAGAAAAGTATTCACCGTCAACTAAGATAGGAGTGGAGTTACTTGTGTGCTCTTTTATTTCAATAATATGCTTTTCTTTAAAAGGGAAAGGTTCAGAAGATAATAAAATCAATTTTGTTTTTTTATTCTGGATATCTTCTATGTCAACTTCAGGATATCTCTCTTCGTTAGCATAAACATTTTCAAACTTGTTGAATTCTAACAGGTGGTTTATAAACGTATTACTTGCTGCAACCATCCATGGATTTCTCCAAATAAAGTAAGCTACTTTAGTGTTTTTTTTGTTTGTAACAAATTTTTTAAAATCTATTATTTTAGATTCTAAGTCGCTAACCATTTTTTTAGCTTCAACTTGTTTTCCAAAAAAACTTCCATATAAAGAGATTAATTCTAAAGAGTCAGTAAGTGTAAAAATATCAGAAACATGGGTGAATGCTATTTGTCGACAAGCTTCAACTATTTCTTTAGTATTTTCTTCCTTATTGCAAAGAATAATATCAGGTTGAAGCTCTTTTATTTTGTCAAATTTTATGTTTTTGGTACCACCAACAATGGTTTTTGTTTTCGTCAAGTGCGTTGGATGAACACAAAATTTTGTTACGCCTAAAATATTCTCTTCAAGTCCTAAATCAACTAGAAGTTCTGTTTGACTAGGAACCAAAGAAATGATTCTTTTATACTTTTTGTTGGTACTCATTAAACAAAAATAAGAATTCAAAAAGAAAGAATTGTTATTTAACTCCCATAAGTTCTTGAAAATCTTTCTTGTAGCTTTTACTTACTCTGAAGGTTTTATTATCGTTAATTTTTACATCTGTTTCACCATAATTAGAAGTGATAATTTCATCAATAAAATTAGAGTTAATTATTGTAGATCTATGTATTCTAACAAAAAGGTTTGAGTTTAATCTTTTAATGATACTAGATAAAGACTCTCTTAGTAAGTATTTTTTGTTATCAGTGGTAAAAATTTCTACATAATAACCAGAGGCAGAGATATACTTAATAGAGTTTCGCTCTAAGAAAATTATCTTATTTCCTGATTTAATATTAATTTTAGTACCCTTTACAGGCATTTCAATAGGAGTCTTTTCTTTTACAAGGTCTAAGATGTTGTCTAAGTCTGAAAGCTTTTCTATTTTTTTATAATCGATAACCTTTTTAATTGAAGCATAAAAACGATCTTCTTTTAACGGTTTTAAGAGATAATCAAAAGCAAAATAATCAAAGGCTTTTACAGCATGTTCATTAGACGAAGCAGTAAAAATAAAAATTGGCTTTTTAGGTAAGGTTATTTTTTCAATAATATCAAATCCAGTCATATTATTAATCTTAGTATCAAGATAAACAACATCAGGAGATAAGGTGTTGATTTTTTCTATAGCGTCTAAACCATCTGAACATTCACCAACAATTTCTATAAAATTATAATCGCTTACTAGTTTTTTAAATCTAGATCTAGCAGTTTTTTCGTCGTCAACGATTAGAATTGATATTTTCATTTGCATTTTGTTTTCTATAGGCTATAACAGTTGAAGTTAGTGAGTACCCTAACTTTAGAGCTGTTAAAGTTTAGTTAAATAAATATTAAAATTTAAGCTGTTTGTTAAAGCTTTATAGTTATGATTATAACTAGTAACGGAAGGGATTTGTTTACTTGTCATTTAAATAATAACTAATGGCAAAAATAAAGAAGAACTCTTTTGAAAGCCAGTAAAAATAGTAGGCTTTTAAAATTTTAACACTAATTAATATTTGGTTGTTTTTAATGGAGGTGTTGTTAACTTCTTAAAACTGTTTTCTCACATCAAATTAAAGGGCGTTAGCTTCAAATAGGTGTTAACAAAAACTTATAGCCTTTAGATTTACAACTGTTAATTAATAAAAATTTAATAATTTATGAATCTACATTTAAAAAATGTGATCTGTGCCTTATTCTTTTTTAGCTATATGCTAAATGCGAGTGCACAGGAGAAAAAAATCACAGGAGTAGTATCCGATAGTGCTGGGCCTTTACCAGGCGTAAGTATTGTGATTAAAGGTACAATAAAAGGTACTGAAACAGATTTTGATGGGAATTACACCATTAAAGCTAAAACAGGAGATACTCTTGTTTACATGTTTTTAGGTTATGTCAAGGTAGAAAAGATTGTAGGAGAATCATCTACAATTAACATAACTATGAAAGAAGATGCTAATGTCTTAGACGAAGTAGTTGTATCTGTAGCATATGCAGCTAAAAAGAAAAAAGATATTATTGGAGCAGTAAGTGTTGTTTCTGCTAAAGATTTAGGAGATTTAAAAGTAACTACAGTAACTGAGGCTTTACAAGGAACTTCTGGGGTGTCTTTAGTTAATACTTCAGGACAACCAGGGGCTAGTCCAACAATTAGAATAAGAGGAGTTGGGTCATTACAAGGTAATATAGATCCTCTAATTATTGTTGACGGAGCTCAGTTTGCAGGAAATTTAAACTCTATTAACTTTAACGATATAGAGTCTTATTCTGTTTTAAAGGACGCAGATGCTGTATCACTATATGGAAATAGAGGAGCCAATGGAGTTATTATTATTAAAACAAAGTCTGGTATTAATACCGATGGTGAGGGAATAATTGAAATTAATACGAGCTATGGTTTTTCAGATAAAGCTACAGATGATTATTCTTACTTAAACTCTGAGCAAATTCTTACTACATCTTGGCAAGCTATTAGAAATGAAAGATTAGGAGAAGGAGATACAGCAGCACAAGCAGCAGACTTTGCAACATCTAATTTGACAAATGACTTAAAAGCTAATCCTTATAGTGTAGCTGAGCCAATCGGAGTTGATGGTAAACTTAAATCTAATGCAAGGTTACTTTATAACACTAATTACTATGACATCTTAACTCAAAATGCTACAAGAAGAGATGCGTCTTTAGTTTTAAGAGGTGGAAATGATAAAACTAAATATTTTATATCTGGTGCTTTTTTAGATAGTGATGGGTTTAGTTTAAACTCAACATTTAGGAGATATACAGGAAGAGTAAATGTATCATCAGAGGTTAAGCCTTGGTTAACAGTAGGAGCAAATTCGTTTGTAACTATTAGTGAATCGAATTCACCAACACAAGATGGAAGCACTTTTGCAAATAACATTCAATATGCAAGATCAGTTTCTTCTATTTATCCGTTATACCAGAGAAATACAAATGGAAGTTTTATTTTGGATCCATTAGGAAATAAGCAATATAATTTTGCTGAATCAAGAGGTTTTTTTGGTCAATATAACCCTGTAGCAGAAACTTATGGAAGTCCTAATTTGTTTGAAAGAAATACATTTAACTTTTCTCCATACATAAATGTGAAATTTTCAGATAAATTAAGTTTAAAGTCGCAGTTTAATTATACAAATTATTTATATGAATCTAATTCGTTCAATAACCACTTTGTAGGAGATGATGAAGAAAAAGTTAATAATCGTTCTAGTAGTAAACAGCGTAATACTACAAAAACATGGAATGTTATTAATACCTTATCTTATAAAGACACTTTTAATGATAAGCATACGGTAACTGCTTTATTAGGGCAGGAAATGTATGATAGAACGTATAATCGTGTTAACGCAACTTCAACTGGTTTTATTTTTGAAAATTTATCAGAATTGGATAATGGAGCTACACCAACAACAGTAGGATCTATTTTTGAAAAGAATAGGCTATATAGTTACTTTGGGAGGTTAGATTATAATTTTGATGAAAAGTATTATTTTGGAACAGGTGTGCGTAAGGATGCATCATCAATTTTTGCGCCAGATAATAGATGGGGTACTTTTTGGTCTGTTGCGGCAGGATGGAGTATTTATGATGAATTCTTTAAAGGTAATGAAGTAGTTAATTCATTAAAATTAAGAGCTAGTTATGGTACTGTAGGTAACCAAAATATTAACCAACAATTTACTTACATTGACGAATATGGTTTAGGGTTTAATATTTTGACAAATCCTGGGTCAAACCCTACTTCTTTGGGAAATAAAGGGTTAAAATGGGAAACTCATAATAAATTAAACGTTGGTTTAGATTTTGGGTTCTTTAATAACAAACTTTATGGTAGTGTAGAATATTATGATAACCGTGTATCTGATTTATTATATTTACAGGTACTTGCTCCTTCATTAGGGTCAGAAGGTGCAGGTTTAGATGGAAGCGACAATCCAAGACAATTAGCTCAATGGAAAAACTTTGGAGAGCTAAGCAATAAAGGTTTTGAGCTAAGTTTAAACTCAGTAAATATTAGTAACGATAAATTTAGATGGACAAGTTCATTCTCTATATCAACAAATAAAAACAAGATTGAAGACATAGCACAAACTGAGCCAAGAGGTTCTTTCCGTTGGGAAAAAGGTAGAGATCGTTATGAATTCTTTATGAGAGAGTGGGCAGGTGTAGATCCAGCTACAGGAGCTCCACAATGGTATCAAGATGTAACAGAAGACGATGGTACTATAACAAGACAAAAAACATCAACTTACGCAGACGCAACAAGATATTATACAGGTAAGTCTGCATTACCTGATTTTGAAGGTGCTTTTGGTACTAAATTTGAGTATAATGGAATAGATTTAGGGTTAAATTTTACTTATAAATTTGGAAATTATATATATAATACAGATTATGCCTCTTTAATGAAAGCAAGAAACATTGGTGAACAATTAAGTTCAAATGTATTAAATGCTTGGCAAAGCCCAGGGGACGTAACAGATGTTCCTAGGTTAACTACAAATGATGATAATTTTGGCTCTAGGTCTACTAGATGGTTACAAAAAGGGGACTATATTAGATTGAGAAATATTTCTTTAGGTTATAACCTAGATCAAGAAATGTTAGATAAGTTAAGCATAAGAAAATTAAGAATCTATTTATCTGCAGATAATTATTGGACATGGACTAGAGAAGATAATTTAGATGATCCTGAACAAGCATTCAACGGTATTACAGATAATAGATCGACTGTTTTGAAAACAATTAGTTTAGGAGTTAATATTTCATTATAAATAATACAGAAATGAATAAAATACTAAAATACACATTTATATGTACTCTTTTTATAGGACTAGCGTCTTGTAGTGACGAGTTTTTAGATGAACCAATACCAACTGGTTCAGTAACGAGTGAAATAGTTTATACTACTGAAGCAGGTGTAGATGCTGCAATGACAGGTATGTTTAATGTTTTAAGAGACTTTAGAGCAGGACATGACACTTGGGGGTCAAAAGCATACTATTTTGGAGCAGATGTAATGGGAACAGACCTTACTGTACCTGATTTTAACTGGTATATTTTTGAGCATAGGTGGAATGTTACAGAAAATGCAAATGGTAGAAGAAACAATTGGGCTTGGGAATTATATTATTCTGTAGCTAATATAGCGCGTACGCACATTAAGGGGCTTTCTGAGTCGAATTTACCAGAAAACATAAAACAAGGATATGTGGCTGAATTACAAGCGGTAGAAGCCTATTGTTATTTTAATTTAGTAAGATATTATTCGGGATCTTACCTTTTAGGGGCAGATAAACCAGGAATTCCTCTTTATGACGCACCTTTATCAACAGGAATAGCACCAGCTTCACGAGGTACTGTTCAAGATACTTATGATAAAATTATATCACAATTAGAGGCAGCTATACCTAATATAACTGAAGGTAAATTGAAGTACCGTTTTAATAAACCAGTTGCAGAAGGTGTATTAGCAAGAGTATATCTTGAAGTAGGTAACTGGGCAAAAGCAGCAGAATATGCAGCAAAAGCTAAAGTAGCTTACCCTTTAATGGGAGCAGATGATTATAAAGCAGGATTTAATTCTTATGATAATAGAGAATGGATGTGGGGATTGCCATTTAATGCTGATCAGCAGCAAGGATATGCTAGGTATTATTCTTTTATTGACCATTCAAGTCCTGGTTACAATGTTATATATTTAAGCAAAGATTTCGAAGCTTTATTTACTAGTAATACAGATGTAAGAAAAGAACTAATTGAGTCAACAGGACGTACAGAAGATACACATTTGTTTAGAACTTCTAAGTTTAAAGACTTAACTGATAGATCTGGAGATTTAGTATTTATGAGAGCTTCTGAAATGTATTTAATAGAAGCAGAAGCTAAAGCTGAAATGAATGATTTAGTTGGTGCAAAAAACGTGTTATTAGAGTTATTAAAAGTTAGAGACCCTAACGCAACTTTGTCTACAGCTTCTACCAAAGATGAGTTAGTAGAAGAGATTCTTATTGAAAGAAGAAAAGAATTATATGGGGAGCTAGGTGTTTCTTGGTTCGATCTTAAGAGAAGAAACAGAGGTATTTCTAGAACAGGTGACGCCTATAGGTTTGAAGTAGAGTTTCCAGCAGGTAGCCCAAGATGGACGTTTAAAATACCTCAAGCAGAGATAGATAAAAACCCCAATATTTCAGAAGCAGATCAGAACTAGAAGTTTTAACTATAAAGAAATGCAATTTAACAGATAAAGTTAAAAGTTTATTCCCCTAAAAAGAAAGGGCTGAGTTTTTTAACTCAGCCCTTTTCATATTAAAGTAATAGTTTTTCAATTCAAAAAAAAGGTAGTTCAAATCAAAGTTACAATAATGAAGAGTTAAGCTTAATACATTTGCGTCAACTTATACCAACTTTGTTTTCATTGGTGTAATTATTTGAATTAATTAATTATAAAGTCAAGGAGTCATTAACCTTGACTTTTTTTGTTCTTATACCTGTCTTCTTCTGTAATTTACTTTTTACTCTTTGCTATTAAATTTATAAGTGTTTGGTTGTTTTTTTTTAACATTATTTATGTTAAAAAAAAAATATATTAACTATGTTGTTGTTTTTTTTGTAGATTTAATGTGTTTATTTTAAAATTTTCACTTTAAAGTGAAACTAATTCTATAATTTATGAGGTTAAAAAAATACCTATTGCTAATGTTCATGTTTATATGCGTGTCAATTTTAGCACAAGAAAAAACAGTTACAGGGACTGTAACTGATCAAACAGGAGCACTACCGGGGGTTAGTGTTATAGTTAAAGGGACCAATAAAGGTGTCGAAACAGATTTTGATGGTAAATACACCATACTGGTAAATCAAGGGGACATACTTGTTTTTAGTTTTGTAGGATTAAAAACTGTCGAGAGAAGAGTTGGAACTATTCCAGTTTTAAATATTAAAATGGAAGAGGATGCTAACTTATTAGATGAAGTAGTAGTTGTAGCCTATGGTACTACTACTAAAGAAGCGTTTACTGGTTCAGCAAGTGTTTTAGGAGTAAAAGATCTTGCTACACGTAATGTAACTTCTCCTATTGCGGCTATTGAAGGTCGTGCAACAGGGATACAGTTCACATCGTCTGCAGGTCCTGGAGCCTCACCAGATATTATAATCCGTGGTGTCGGAACACTTAATGGAGATACAGATCCATTATTTATAGTTGATGGTATTCAGTATGAGGGAGAGCTAAACACAATAAATCAGGAGGATATAGCATCTTTTACTGTGCTTAAGGATGCGTCTTCTACATCATTATATGGTTCTAGAGCAGCTAATGGAGTTGTGATTATTACCACCAAAAAAGGAAAGAAAGGTGGGGTAAAAGTGAATTTTACAGCTCAATCTGGAGTCGTGGCAAATGGTGTTCGAACATATAATCAGGTGTCACCAGGTCAGTATTATGAAACTATGTGGGAGGCCCTGAAGAATTCTAGTGCAGGTGGAGGAGATCCGGTATTTGCTAGTGCAAATATATATAATCAGTTAGGCTATAATCCATTTAATGTACCAAACGATGAGATTGTTGGGGTAGATGGTAAGTTAAATCCTAATGCAAGGGTTATATATAAGGGGCTGGACTGGTTTGATGAACTACAACAAACAGGTTTTAGAAATAACTATAGTGTTGGTATTTCTGCTGGTGGAGAAGATCATACAGTGTATTTTTCAGCTTCATATTTAGATGAAGAAAGTTATGTGGTTACATCAGGTTTTGAACGTTTAACAGCAAGGTTAAATGCTGATTTTGATGTTAGTGAAAGTATAAAAATAGGAGGAAGCGCCAATATTGCTCTTACTGAAGCAAGAGGGCCTAGTTCTGCAGGAACAGGAAGTATTGTTAATCCGTTTAGTTTTGCATTAGGTATGGGGTCAGTTTATCCAGTATATGTAAACGACTTACAAGGAAATATTGTAAAAGATGAATTTGGGAATCCTGTTTTTGACTCGGGGGAAGGTTTTCCAGAGTATAATATCGGTTCTAGACCAACCAACCAAGGTAGACATGCTCTTCAAGAATTACTACTTAATAAGGAAAGTGATAAAGATAATACCTTTGGATTTAGATTTTATACAGATATTAAGCTTTTAGAAGGGCTTAATTTAAAAGTAACTTACGGTAGAGATATTAACGAATTATTTGAAAGAGAATATGAAAATGCAATTATTGGAGATGCTCAACCAGATGGAAGACTGAGTGAAGACAGAGGAAGAAGAGAAGTAGAAAACTTTAATCAAATTTTAAACTATGTTAAAAGTTTTGGTAATCATAATTTAGAATTGCTTGCAGGGCATGAGAGCTTTGAAAGAACTCTCTCTAATATTGAAGGACTTGCCACAATACAAGCAGCTAATGGAATTTTTGAATTTGCTAACTTTTCAAATATTGTAGATTTGGATGGAGCAACTTTTGATAAAGCAATTGAAGGATATTTTTTCAGGGCTAATTATAATTATAATAACAAATATTATTTAAGTGGTTCAGTTCGTCGTGATGGATCATCTGTATTTAACATGGATAAAAGATGGGGAACTTTTTACTCTGTAGGTGCTTCTTGGCGAATTGATCAAGAAAATTTTATGAAAAATGTATCTTTCATAAATAGATTAAAACTAAGAGCATCATACGGTGAGGTGGGTAATGATGATTTGCTAGATTCATATTTGTCACAAGCTCGATTTTCAATTACATCTAATGCAGCTAATCCAGCAATTATTTTTACAGATATAGGTAACGCTAATTTACAGTGGGAAACTATAGAAAATTTTGATGTAGCATTGGAGTTTGCATTGTTCGATAACTTTTTAGATGGTTCTATTGAATACTATAAGAAAAACTCAACTGATTTACTTTATCTTTTACCTATTGCTCCAAGTAATGGGTTGAATGAAGTTCCTGTAAATACAGGAGATATGTTTAATTCAGGTTGGGAGTTAGGTTTAACTGCTCATCTTTTCAATACAGAAAACTTTAAATGGGATTTAACGCTACAGGCTTCTACATTTAAAAATGAAATAACAAAGTTACCAGATCCGTTTATAAACGGTTCAAAACGTTGGGCGGAAGGTAGGTCAAGATTTGATTACTTTTTATTAAGAACTGCAGGTGTGGATCCTGATAATGGAGATCAGTTGTTCTATATGTATGAGCAAGATGAAAATGGAGAAAGTGTTCCTGTTTTAGATGCAAATGGAAACATAGAAACGACAAATGATTGGCAAGAAACAGAAAGAGCATATACAGGAGATTCTTCTGTACCAGATCTTTTAGGATCGGTTTTTAATAAAATTACATATAAAAATTTGACATTTGATTTCTTAATGACTTATGGTATAGGAGGAAAAGTGTTAGATGGTGCATATTCCTCTATGATGCATAGTGGAAGCTATGGAAGGTCTTTACACCCAGATATACTGAATGCATGGAGGCAACCTGGAGATATAACAAATGTTCCAAGGCTAGAAAATGGAAACCCTGATTTGGTTAGGACTCAATCGGATAGGTTTTTAACTGATGCGTCTTTTTGGACATTAAAAAATGTCAACATAGGTTATACATTAGATAAAAAAGTAGTAGAGTCACTTAAAATGGATAATATAAGATTCAATTTATCTGGAGAGAATTTATTCTTAAGAAGTGAGAGAAAAGGTTTAGATCCTCAGTATAATTTAGCAGGAACGCCATCTGGAGATGATTTTTCACCTCCAAGAATTATTTCTTTTGGTATTAACGTTTCATTCTAAAAAAAATCATTATGTTAAATAAATTAAAATACTTATTAATAGTTGTTATTCTTATTTCAATAACATCTTGTAAAGAAGACTTTCTTGAAAGAACACCAACGGATGCTATATCAGCAACCGATGCTTTAGCTAACGAAGATAATATGCAGTTAGTTCTCAACGGTGTGCATAGAGGGCTATTTTCACAGTCTCAAACAATATTTCCTGGAGGAGATTCTGATAGATCTGGGAACCACTATTGGATACCATTAGGAGATAATTTATCAGGAGGGTTAATTCATAGTGCTAATGCTAATAATTTAGGTTGGAGAACAGAAATGCAATGGAACTCACATACTCAGCCGACATCGCTAACTAACGAGTTGTTGTGGTATCATCGATATAATATTATCTTACATGCAAATTTGTTAATTAACGGAATAAACGAAGGAAATTTAACAGAGACTTCTAAACTGAACTCTATTTTAGGTCAAGCCTACACCTACAGAGCTTACGCATACCTCTCGTTAATTCAGCATTATGCAAAAGGGTATTTAATAGGTAATCCAAGTACTGATAAAGGTGTGCCGTTACTTTTTTCATCTGAGTCTCCGTTTACTAGTCAGCCGAGATCAACAGTAGAAGAAATTTATGTTCAAATTGGTGACGATTTAGAAGAAGCTATCAAAGCTTTTGAAAAAGGTACTCCAAGGCCTTCAGGAGGGCCAGAAGTAAAATCTCAGTTGAATATAGATGTTGCTTATGGATTAAAAGCTAGATGGGCTCTTTCTAAAGGAGATTGGCAAACAGCTGCAGATGCAGCAGCAGCTGCACGTCAAAATTACCCGTTGATGAATGAATCTGAATGGAAAGAAGGATTTAATACAAATGACCTTTCAGAAGTTATTTGGGGAAGCAATGTTATTCAAACTGAAACAGTATTTTTTCGCTCTTACTTTTACCTAGCTAGTAATACATTTAATGGAGCTCAAATTAGGAACAATCCAAAAATAGCTGACAGAAGGTTGATTGATGCAATTCCTGATACAGATTATAGAAAAGATGTGTTTATCATAGATGCACCAAACACCAATTCATCAGCTTCAAATAATCAAGGAGGTCTTCACCCTGATACAGGATTGCCAAAAGACCCCAATTATGCAAGTGATTTAGATGCCTATAATGCCAGAAGAGCAGAAATAAATTCAGAGTATGGTATCACGAATAGTTTTAACCAACACCCTTATATGCAATTTAAACTGAAGAATAAGAACCCTGGGTCTACTGATCCTGACGATATAATTTATATGCGTGCCTCAGAAATGTATTTAATTGAAGCTGAAGCAAAAGCAATGATGAATGATATTACAGGAGCACAAAATGCTTTAAAACCATTAGGTGAAGAACGAGATAGTGCTTATGATGTAACTGTTTATAATACACAAGAATCTTTAATGGAGCATATTAAGTTTCAAAGAGGAGTAGAATTATGGGGAGAAGGATTTGGATATACAGATAAAATCCGTTGGGATGAAGGAATAGATCATGGAGCTGATGGAGGTTCAGGAGCTTCAGCAGTACTTTATCAAGGAGCTTACCAAATAGAAAAACCTTCTTTAAATGATGACTGGATTTTTAAAATTCCACAAGCAGAAATTAATGCGAATCCAAATATAACACCAAGTGACCAAAACTAAAAGAGTTGTGAGTAAGAAACTAATTACATTAAATTTTTGTTTTCATTTAATGTAATTAATTGAATTAAGTACAAGCCAAGGAGTCATTAACCTTGGCTTTTTTTATTTTAAAATAGCTTCCATCTGTTGTTGTAGTTCTGTAGCTTTTGCAGCAGCAGCTTTAGCAAACCCCTTTCCATTAGAAGCATAAATAATTCCACGAGAAGAGTTAATTAGTAGTCCTACAGTATCAGTCATTCCGTATTTACAAACTTCTTCTAAGCTCCCGCCTTGAGCACCAACTCCAGGAACTAATAAAAAGTTTTCAGGAATAATCTTTCTTATGTCAGCTAAATATTCAGCTTTGGTAGCTCCCACTACGTACATTAAGTTTTGAGAATTTTTCCAAGATTTAGAAGTTTCAATGACCTGTTTATATAACTCTTTACCATCAACTGTTTTTGTTTGAAAATCAAAAGCACCTTGGTTAGAAGTTAACGCTAACATAATTGTATGTCTATCTTCAAAAGCTAAAAAAGGTTCAACAGAATCTTTTCCCATATACGGGGCAACAGTTACTGAATCAAAAGCTAAATCCTCAAAAAAGGCTTTTGCATACATAGTTGAGGTGTTACCAATATCGCCACGTTTAGCATCAGCAATTGTGAAAATCTCAGGATGTTTTTCGTTTAAGTAGTTAATCGTTTTTTCAAGAGATTTCCAACCTTTAATACCGTAAGCTTCATAAAAAGCAGTGTTGGGCTTATATGCTACACAAAGATGATGCGTAGCATTAATAATAGCTTTGTTAAAGGCAAAAATAGGATCTTCCTCTTGAAGTAAATGTGCTGGAATTTTGTTTAAATCAACATCTAATCCAATACATAAAAACGATTTCTTTTTTTGAATTTCAGATACAAGTTGTTGTGTTGTCATGTGTTGTTGTAAAAGTTAGGCAAAAGTACATAAATTTAGCAGTTTCTGTTATCTTTGTTATATATGTTTCAATATATCATCAACAAAATATTTTACGGCTTCTTAACGCTGTTTGGGGTAGTTACTGTAATTTTTTTACTGTTTAATATCTTACCAGGTGATCCAGCCCGTATGATGTTAGATCAGAGAGAAGATACCGAGCAGTTACAAAATATTCGAAAGAAATACGGATTCGACAAACCTGTATTTACGCAGTATTTGTATTATTTGAATGATGTTTCTCCGTTGTCGTTTCATAGTAAGAATAAAGACAATTATACTTTTTTATCTGAAGGGAAATACAACGCTCAATCCTTGTTTTCGGCAGGAAATACTGAAGTGGTTATAAAAACTCCGTATTTACGTCAATCCTTTCAAAAGAATGGTAAAAATGTTTCCGAAGTAATTAAAGAAACTTTACCAAACACTGCAATTTTAGCAATAGTAGCAATAACGATTGCACTTTTTTTAGGGATTATATTAGGGATATTCTCTGCGTTACTTAAAGATACTTTTTTTGATAGAATAATTGCTGTTGTTAGTACTTTAGGAATGAGTGTTCCATCATTCTTTTCAGCCATATTGTTTGCTTGGTTTTTCGGATTTGTATTACATAAATATACACATTTGGAAATGACAGGAAGCCTGTATGAAGTTGATGATTTTGGAGAAGAGACTTATATTCAATGGAAAAATTTACTGCTACCTGCAATAGTGTTAGGTATTCGTCCGTTAGCTGTAGTAATCCAGTTAATGAGGAATTCATTGTTAGAAACCTTAAGTCAAGACTATATTAGAACAGCAAAGGCAAAAGGCTTAACGATGTATCAAGCAATAAACAAGCATGCATTGAAAAACTCATTAAACCCAGTAATAACAGCAATATCAGGATGGTTTGCTTCGATGTTAGCTGGAGCAGTTTTTGTAGAGTATATTTTTAACTGGAACGGATTAGGAAAAGAAATAGTAAACTCTTTAAACACGCTCGATTTACCAGTAATTATGGGTGCTGTTTTAGTAGTTGCTACACTATTTATAATCATAAATATATTAGTAGATATTTTATATAGTTGGTTAGATCCCCGAATAAGATTACAATAGAATGAGAATATTTTTTATATTGATTACTGTAGCTTTTTTATCAAGCTGCGCTGTATTTCAACCAAAAGAATTTACCCCAGCATCTCTGAATGAAGAACTACTGAACTTAGAAAGAAAACCAATTTCATTTCAAAAAGTTTTAGAGAAAAATAAAGGTAAGAAAATGTTGATGCAAATCTTTGCAACTTATTGTCCTTACAGTCAACGAAGTTTTGATGATGTGCTTTTATTTCAACAGAAAAATCCAGAGTTAGAATATGTTTTTTTATCAGTAGATCATTCATATCATGATTGGAAACGAGGTTTAGAAAGTGTTCCTGTAAAAGGTCAACACTATTACATTCAAAAAAAAGGAGAAGGAGCACTTGGTGAATTTTTAAAGCTAAAAACAATTCCACGGTTTTTGATGGTTGATGAAGATGGAAATATTAAAGTATATAAATCATCAAAAGTGTCTGATAAACTTCAAAATAAAGCACAATAACATGAAGAAAATATTAGTAGTAGTTTTTATCGGGATAACCCTTTTAGGTTGTTCAAAAGAAAACCCAAGTAAATTTTCAACTGAAGCATTAGAGGATGTTCTTCTTTCTTTGGATGGAAAAGAAGTTTTGTTCAAAGATATTTTAGAAAAACATAAAGGAAAAAAAGTACTAATAGATATTTGGGCTTCGTGGTGTCCAGACTGTTTAAAAAGTATTCCAGAAGTACAAAAAATTCAGGGAGAACAACCTGAAACAGCTTATATTTTTTTATCCTTAGACAGAAATAAGACAGATTGGAAAAATGGTATTGAACGTCTAAAAATAGAAGGAGATCATTATTTTATAGAATCAGGTTGGGAAGGAAATTTAGGTGAGTTTTTAGGTTTAGATTGGATTCCAAGATTTTTAGTAATTGATGAGAAAGGAAAAATACTTGTTTTTGATGCTACAAAAGCGACTGATAATTTTATTCGTCAAAGCCTAGAAAAAATGTAATTTTGCAGACAGAAAATCAATAACCAGAAAAAACAATACACGTGAGACAAAAAATAGTTGCAGGTAACTGGAAGATGAATAAAAACCTTGATGAAGCAAAAGAATTAATCGAGGGAATAAAGAAAGAAGTAAAAGCTGGTTTAGAAGAAGGTACTAGAGTGATAATTGCTCCTAGTTTTGTAAACCTACAATCAGCAGTGAAAAATACCGAAGAATCGGTTGTAGAGGTTGCCGCACAAAATATGCATCAATCTAAAAGTGGAGCATTCACAGGAGAGGTTTCTGCAAATATGTTAACAAATTTAGGCGTTAACATAGTAATTTTAGGGCATTCTGAGCGTAGAGAACACTTTAACGAAACTGATGAGTTATTAGCTGAAAAGATAGATGCTGCTTTAGTAAATGGTTTAGAAGTTGTTTTTTGTTTTGGTGAATTGTTAGAAGATAGAAAGTCGGAAAACCACTTTAAAATAGTTGAAAGCCAACTTCAAAAAGCATTGTTTCATCTTCAAAAAGCTAATTTTAAGAATATTATTTTAGCTTACGAACCTGTTTGGGCGATTGGTACAGGAGAAACAGCTTCACCAGAGCAAGCACAAGAAATGCACGCTTTTGTAAGAGAAATTTTTGCTAAAGAATTTGGAAAAGAAACAGCTGATGCTATTTCAATTTTATATGGAGGAAGTGTAAAACCAGCCAACGCAAAAGAGATTTTTTCAAAACCAGATGTTGATGGAGGGTTAATAGGTGGAGCAGCATTGAAAGCAGAAGATTTTGCAGCAATAATTAAATCAATTTAATGGATAATATTTATATAGAATATACTTTTGAAGTAACACCGAAAGAACCAACCACAGAAATTTTAATTGCTGAGTTAGGTGCTTTAGGATTTGAAAGTTTTGTAGAGAACGAAAATGGAGTTGTAGCGTATATTCAAAAAGATGATTGGACTGCTGATATTTTAGAGAGTGTATTTGTGTTAAGCTCGGAAGAGTTTTCAATTCAATACGAGCATAAAGAAATAGAGCAAACCAATTGGAATGCAGAATGGGAAAAGAATTTTAATCCTATTCAGGTAGATGATTTGGTAAGTATTAGAGCTCCGTTTCATGAAAATCCTAATTTACAGTACGATATAGTAATTGAGCCAAAAATGAGTTTTGGTACAGGACATCATGAAACTACACACATGATGGTACAACATTTGATTAATTTAGATGTAACTGATAAAAAAGTACTAGATATGGGATGTGGTACAGGAATTTTAGCAATTTTTGCTGAAATGAAAGGAGCACAGCCTATTGATGCTATTGATATTGATGCTTGGTGTTATGAAAACTCATTAGAAAATGTAGAAAGAAATAATTGCAAACATATTTCAGTTTATGAAGGAGATGCATCACTATTAGAAGGAAAAAAATACGATGTCATTATAGCAAATATCAACCGTAATATTTTGTTAAATGATATGCAAACGTATGCAAACTGCTTAACTAAAAAAGGAGTTTTATTATTAAGTGGATTTTACAGTGAAGATATTTCAGTAATTGATAATGAGGTTTCTAAGTGTGGTTTAACATTAAAAGATACGATAAAAAGAAATAATTGGGTAGCTTTGCAGTATCAAAAATAAAACAAATGAGTACGATAGAAAAAATTCAAGAAGAGCTTGATGTTTTATTAAATGAAACAAGAAAGCACGAAATTGTTTTGCACAATGATGAGGTAAATACCTTTGATTTTGTAATTGATAGTCTGGTAACTGTATGTGACCATACACTAGAACAAGCAGAACAATGTACTATTTTGGTACATTATAAAGGTAAGTGTTCAGTTAAAACAGGAGAGTATAAAGATTTAGAACCACGATGCTCTAAACTATTAGAGTTAGGTTTATCAGCAGAGATAGTGTAAGAATGGAAAACGTTTTAAAGTATTACGAATTTTCAGATTTTTTTAAAGACAGCTCCAATACGTTTAAAGAGAACGAAATAAGTTTCTCAGAACTAAACAAAGAGCATTTTTTAATTTTTGAAAAAAAGGAATCGCAATATAACCTCTACGTGTCAAAGTACAGTTCTAAAAAAGGTGTTGGTAAAGAACCGCCAGAGATACTGGAGCTATTGGTAGAAAACTACGATAAGTCTATACCTGAACACAGAATAGTACTTAGAAAATACTTGTATTAAAAACTCAAAAAACTTTTTTTGAGTTTTTTTATGCTTTTAAGTGACCAATTAAAAATTATAGTGTCATAATAGTGTAGATAAAAAGAAAAGAATTAAGTTGAAAATATGACTTCTTAAATATAAAATTTCTCTTTTTTGCTTAAAGCTTTACAAAGAGAAGTTTTTTAAGGTTTAAAAATAGTAGTAGTTAGTTTTTATACTAAGTTTGGTTAGACGAAAAGGCCTTAAGCGAAAGTTTAAGGTCTTTTTTATTTCTCTATTTTAATTAAAAAATAAATAAAAAGGTCTTTAAAAAAGAGTAAAAAATAACGTATCTTTATATAGATGAAACAGTAATAATAAAAGCCTATGTAACATCATTTTCTTTGTATACCACGAGCATAACTAAAAGCTAGTTTGTGCTAAAAGAAACTTGGACTTGTTGTGGTAAATATCCAAGATATAAATTTTGTTAATTAAAAATTTTAAAGAAAATGAAACATGCAATCATAACAACAGTATTTATAGTATTTATTGGGGTAAGTTTGGCTTTAACAACTAAACAAAAAGAGTTTACAGATCCCATAAAAATAGCAGCAATTTTTCAAGGCCATGATGAATACGGTTATACTTTTTCATTTGTAAATGAAGAAGGAGATGACGATGTAATTACTTTTGAAGGGATATCAGAGAAAATATTGAAACTTTATAACTTAAAAGACACTAAATTTGTAGAGCAGGAATTTGAAATTACCTATGATTATGAAGTATCAGACGATGAGGTTGAAGCTCCTGTGTTACAGTCAATAAAAAAAATAGAATAATTATGAGTATTGTAGATTTATACGAGTCAAGTAAGCATAGAAATAATGTAGCACATTTTAGTGCTATTTTTAATCTTGCTATCATTGATGGTGATTTAAATGAAGATGAAGAAAAATTAGTGAATCGTTTTGCTAGAAAATTGGATATAACTGAAGATGAGTATGAAGAAATAGTAGAAAACTCTAAGAAATACCCAGTAGTGCCACAAACAAAAACTGATGACAGACTAGAGCGTTTGCTAGATTTATTCAAAATAATTTATTCAGATCATGAAATAGATGAGGCTGAGTTAAAATTAATTTTGCGATATGCTATTCAACTTGGTTTTTCACAAGAAAAAGCAGAAGAAATTATTTCTAAAACAACAAAAATTTTTAGTGGTAAAATTGATTTAGATCAGTATAAATCGATACTAAGTATATTATAAAAAGCAAAATCCCATTCTGTTTAGAATGGGATTTATTTTTTAAAGTGGTTGTAGGTTTTCTAACTTAAAAATTACAAGATCTTCATCGTCTAGATCATCAAAAATTTCTTTGTATGTAATTTCAAAACTTCTATTTTTTAAGGTTGAAGACTTTAAATCTAAATGTTCAAGATTCTTTTTATTTATTTGTTCAAAATCAATAATATCTCCATTTTCTAATTCAAAAACATAATAGCCGTTTGCATATCCTTGATAAACGCCGACTAATGTGACTGTTTGTTGCGAGCTATAATAAGTCACAGTTTAAAAATTTATTATTTATTCATTATCAAAATCACCAGTTATTTCAATTTCATCAAAAGTATCACTACCATCATCGTCAGTTTCATAATCTTCCATCGTTTGCTGTAACTGAGAACTTATTTTTACTAAAAAAAGAGTGTCTTCAGTATTTACTTTTACAGCTTTTACTGTTTCTCCTTTACTGTTTTTAAAGGAGATAATGTCAGAATGATCGTATCCATCAGGATACCTCTCTACTAATAAATCTAAAATATCAGTAGTTAATTTAGCATAGTCTACAATAACTCTTTTCATAAGGTTATATTTTTAATAAATAAGCAAATATTAATGGAGCAACAATTGTTGCATCACTTTCTATAATAAACTTAGGAGTGTCAATGTCTAATTTTCCCCACGTAATTTTTTCATTAGGAACTGCTCCTGAATAAGACCCGTAACTTGTGGTTGAATCTGAAATTTGACAGAAATAACTCCAGAAAGGAGTATCTTCTCTTTCTAAATCTTGATACAACATCGGTACTACACAAATAGGAAAATCTCCTGCAATTCCTCCTCCAATTTGAAAGAAACCGATTCCATCCTTTGAATTTTCAGTATACCAATCAGCTAAGAAAGTCATATATTCAATTCCTGATTTCATAGTAGAAGCTTTTAATTCTCCTTTTACTACGTAGGAAGCAAAAATATTTCCCATTGTGCTATCTTCCCATCCAGGAACAACAATAGGTAAGTTCTTTTCTGCTGCTGCATACATCCAAGAGTCTTTTAAATCGATTTCGTAGTACTCTTCTAAAACTCCTGACAATAAAAGCTTGTACATAAATTCATGTGGAAGATAACGTTCACCAGCTTCTTCTGCATCTTTCCAAATTTTAAAAATATGTTTTTGTAAACGTCTAAAAGCTTCTTCTTCAGGAATGCAAGTATCGGTAACACGGTTTAATCCTTTTAATAATAAATCCCACTCTTCTTGTGGTGTTAAGTCACGGTAGTTAGGTACTCTTTTATAATGAGAGTGTGCTACTAAATTCATAATATCCTCTTCAAGATTTGCCCCTGTACAAGAAATAATATGTACTTTGTCTTGACGAATCATTTCAGCGAAAATCTTACCCAACTCAGCTGTACTCATAGCACCTGCTAATGACACTAACATTTTTGAACCTTGTTCTAATTGTGCTTCATACCCTTTTGCAGCATCAACTAATGCAGCTGCGTTAAAGTGTAAAAAGTATTTTTCTATAAAATTGGTTATAGGTTTGTTCATTTTTTTATTTTGTTAAATGAGTTTTTCAACAACTACCTGTACTACTTCAAAAAGAATTAGAAGGATAATAATCCATTCTAGCATGCTGCTGTATTTATGCTGTAGTATATCGTTGAATAAATCTAAATTTTCTTTAATTACATTTAAACTATTTTCAATTCCTTGATGACGTTTTAAAATGTCTAGCTCATCTTTTAGTTTATAATCTAAATCAGACAAGTCTTTGATATTCCAAGCAACATCTGGTGAGTCAAAAACAAATAGATTTTCAGCAATGCTGTTTTTTAAATTCAAGGTTTTACCAATAAATTTTCGCATTTGAATTTTAGAAAGTTTAAAACTTCCTGTTTTTTCTAATTGTTTTGAATACACTAATGTTTTATCGTGTAAATCAGATGTTTTGTTTACATAATTCATTAATGCTACCGATTGTGCTAGGTTAAGCATGATAATATGTGCCACATCATCGTTTAATTCTTTAATTTGAATAGTTCCAAAATCAACTTCTATTGAATCAGAAAAAGTGATGTTGTATTTTTCTGAAGGCAAGTTATTGATCGCTGACCTTTCTTTGTTGATTAAAAAACTAACAATTTGAATCGTTAAATCATCTGCACAGTTGATAAAAACGACACTTCCATATTCTTTTATATAGAGGTATGAATCATTTGTAATTTTATATAATAAAAAAGAATGTTCTCTTTTTACTAACTCATACGATTCAAACTGTGAGCGAATAGCACTAAGTGCTATTCGTTTTTCAAGATGATATGCAAATGCTTTTAAATGCATCTTAATAATCGTTGTCGTCGTTTTTAAACTTCGCTAATCTGTTAAATGGCGAACTATCTTCTTCATCTTCCATAGTAGAAGAAAACTTATAGCTCAACATTTTATAGTACAATTTAGCCGCTAAAAAGTCTGATGACTTTTCATTTTCATTAGGACATAATTCTACAATATCAAAACCAACTACATTCCTTTCTGTAAATACTTTCTTTAAAAACTCTAAAGTTTCGTAATAAAACAATCCTCCTGGTTCTGGTGTTCCTGTACTTGGTAATAGCGATGGATCAATAGCATCTAAATCAAACGTGATAAAAACATTACCTGTTAATTGATCAATAACTTCATCCATCCAGTATTCATTTACAGCCATATCGTGTGCAAAAAAGACTTTATCCATATTCATAGAAGACTTTTCTGATATGTCCATACTACGAATTCCTACTTGTACCAAGTTGGTTGTTTGATTTGCTTCGTATACAGCACAAGCATGATTGCAAGAGCTACCTTCATACTCTTTACGTAAATCGGCATGTGCATCAATGTGCAATACTGTTAAGTTGTTAAAACATTCATTAAAAGCACGGATTGTTCCTATTGAAATTGAATGTTCTCCACCAAAAAGAGTTACAAACTTATTTTTATTGATGAATTTTTTTGTTGTTGCATGTACAGCTTCTACCATAGCTTCAGGAGAAGAATCTTCAGTAACAGCATCAGCTAAATAAACACCTTCTTTGTATACTTCACTATCAGTTTCTATATCGTATAACTCCATGTTTTCAGAAGCATCTAAAAATGCTTCTGGTCCTTTATCAGCTCCTTTTTGCCAAGTGCTAGTCCCGTCATAAGGAACAGGTATAAGTACTACTTTCGCGTTTTCTATTTTTGCGTATTGGTCAGGTATTCCTGCGTAATTTCTTTTTTTCATTTTGATATTTTTTTACTAGTATCCTAAAATAGATAATAGCTCTTCACTTTTTTGTTGTTCTTTAAATACTTTGGTGGTTAAATCACCATTTTCGTTTATGTCAATTAATATGTGTTTTGGAGTTGGGATTAAACAGTGTTGTAATCCGCCAAAGCCACCAATAGTTTCTTGGTAAGCTCCTGTATTGAAAAAACCGACATATAACGGCTTCTCTTTTTCATATACAGGCAAATAAATTCCGTTTACATGCTGTTCAGAATTGTAATAATCATCGCTATCACAGGTCAATCCACCTAATAAAACACGCTCATATCTATGATTCCATTTGTTAAGAGGAAGCATTATAAAGCGTTTGTTTATAGCCCAAGAATCAGGTAACGTAGTGATGAAAGATGAGTTAATCATATTCCATTTTTCACGGTCGTTTTGTCTTTTTTGATATAATACTTCATATACAGCTCCTCCAGCTTCACCAACGGTAAAACTTCCAAATTCAGTAAAAATATTAGGTACTGGCACACCAGCTTCTTTACAAGAAAGGTTTATTTGGTTTATAATTTCATCTACCATGTATTCATAATCGTAATCAAACGCTAATGAGTTTTTAATAGGGAAACCTCCACCAATATTTAAGCCATCTAGGCTTGGACATACTTTTTTAAGTTTTGTATACACTCGTAAACATTTTACTAACTCGTTCCAATAATAGGCGTTATCTCTAATTCCTGTATTGATAAAGAAGTGTAGCATCTTTAGTTCTACTTGTGGGTTATTAGCGATTTCACGTTCATAAAACGATACGATGTTTTTGTAACCAATTCCTAAACGGCTAGTGTAAAACTCAAACTTAGGCTCTTCTTCTGAAGCAATACGAATTCCTACGTTAAATTTACTTCTAGTTTCGTCTAACAATAAGTTTAACTCCTCGTAATTGTCAATTATTGGTATGCAATTTGTATGTCCACCATCAATTAAACTTATAATATTGGCAATGTATTGGTCGCGTTTAAAACCGTTACACAATACATAAGCATCATCACTTAATTTTCCTTCTTTTTTTAGTGATTTTACAATATCAATATCAAAAGCAGATGAGGTCTCAATGTGTATATCGTTTTTTAAAGCTTCGTCTAGCACATATTTAAAATGAGAACTTTTAGTACAATAACTGTAGTTGTAAGTACCTTGGTAATTGTGTTTTTCAATAGCTTTATGAAACCAGATTTTAGCTTTGTTTATGTTTTCTGATATTTTGGGTAAATAGGTGAATTTTAATGGTGCCCCGTATTGTTTCACTAATTCCAGCATATCAATGTTGTGAAAAAATAAATTGTTGTTTTCTGTATGAAATTCCGCTTGCGGAAAATCAAACGTTTGTTCTATTAAGTCTTTATATTTAGTATTCATTGTTATTTTAGTTGTATCTGTATGTTGGGTACAGACAATCATTCCAAAAACAGTTAAGGTATAGACCCAAAACTTTTTAAATAAAATGTATAACAAGTTTTGTTGTTATGTTACAACAAGTTGTTAAACCAAAATAAATTGAATAGTTAGACTCTTAAAGCTAAGCAATCACCACACTGTTTATAAAAATTCAGTGGTAGAGAGTATTGAAAGTTGGAAGAAACCTTAATTTTTCGGTTGTGTTTCTCAAACACTAAGTAATCAACTATCTTCCCATAGAAGTTATTGCCGAAATAAGTAAAACGTAACATTTTGACTTATATAATAAGATGCGGTAAATGTAAACTATTTTTTAATATAACAAACTTTTTTTTATTTTTTTTAATGAGTTGTATTGTAGTTGTTTAGTTCTTTTTTTTGTTCCCTTATTAACTCTATTCCTTTGTATAAAATAGTTGTATTAGGTATCGTAATTTCTCTTTTTTCTTCTGGCATATATAAAAGAACATAAAAACCAGTAATGTTTTTAACAACCCCTTGTAAATCGAAGTCTTTGTCTATAATTTTTATGGTATCGCCGATGCGCATAGGATGATAAAAAAACAAAATAATACTAGCCGTTAGGTTTGATAAAATAGACCATTGAGCAAAAAAACCAACTCCAAGTACCGCAAGTATTGAAGAAGCAAAAACAATAACTTCTTTAAAGTTAATACCAAAAATTATCAACGAGATAAAGAAAGCTAAGGTATAATATAGAAAATAACTTAGGTTTAATATCAATTTTCTTCTATGAGGTTCAATAGCATTTTTTACGATATAAGATCGGGTGAGTTTTTTAGTAAGATGAATTAAAAAAAATAACGTTGCTATTAAAAGGAAGAACTGTAAAAACGGACTGAATAGAGACAATTCTAAAAAACGATTTTTCATTATTGAGTATTTTTATTACAAATATACTTCTGGTTTTGTAAATACAATCTCGAAATAAAAAATTATATTTGATTGGAAATCATAATTTTATATCGTTATGAAAAACATTTTAATACCATATAATTTTTCAGAAGCAGCGATTAATGCTTTGAATTATACAAAACAACTGTTCAAAGGTGTTGAGGCAACTATTTATTTGTTAGATGTATATATAAGCGAACCTTCAGAGTTGTTAAGTGATGAAGAAAATGAAAAATGGTTTCATGAAATGGATAATGAAATTGAAGACGAATTAAAGTATCTGATTGATGTTTTAAGAAGAGAAGATACTAGCTTTAATTACGATTATATCGTAGCGTCTAATTCATTAACGAAAGCAGTAACGAACACAATTAAAGAAAAGGATATTGATGTTGTAATTACAGGTACAAAAGGAGCAAAAAGCTTAACCGAAACATTTATTGGTACCAATACCATGAAAATAATTAATGCGGTTAATGAATGCCCAATATTGGTAGTACCAATGAATTATAAGTATAAAGCATTACATCAGATAGTGTTTTCAACAAATTATAAAAGGACGTTTACGGTAAGAGAACTACAATTTTTAGTGAATTTAACGACAATTAAAAAAAGTTTAATTGAAGTTGTAAATCTTTCAGAAGAAAGTTTTTTGTCTGAAAATCAGCAGAGAAATAAGGTGAAATTAAGAGAATTATTGCAAGAGTTAAATGTTGAGTATAAAAAAATAGATTGGAAAGATTCTGAGACATTAACCTTAGAAAATCATATAGAAGAAACAGAAAGCGAACTATTGGTTTTAATAAACCATAAGTACAATTTTTTTAACAGATTGTTAGAAGAAAATGTAATAAAAAAATCGGCATTCAATAGTAAAATTCCTATATTGATATTACCAGAAATAACATAATTATGAAATTTACTGAAGGATTCTATAAAAGTATAGCTAATTTGTTCTATGCCGTTTCCATGGTCGATAAAAACATGACCGTAGAAGAGAAAAAGAGTATTGTAAAAAGAGTAGAAAAAAACTGGTCTGTATCAGAAAATAAATCAGATAGTGAGTTGATATACGAAACGTTAAGAGAACTGATAAAAGAAAAAGTAACATCAGAAACAGCTTATGAAAGCTTTAAAGAATATTACTTAGCACATAAAGAAGAGTTCTCAAAAAATGTAATTCACGATTTATTAGCAGCATCACATGAAATTTCTAGCTCTTATGCGAGAAAAAATAAATCAGAACTCATAATTTTAGCCAGACTTTACAAATTATTTAATCTCGTATAACTAAACAGATGACAAGGTTTATAACCAAACAAAAAAATACTAAAAATGTAATTCCTGGAAGCCCCGTTTTTGTTGGAAATCAAAAAGAAGAGAATACAAGAATACGATTAATAGGATATGATGAAAATGAATTTATAGAAGTAGAGCTAAAAGATATAAACGAACTCAAAAGCTATATTGGAAAGTATAAAAAACTTTGGATTAATATAGACGGATTACACGATGTTGAGTTAGTTGGAGAAATTGGTGAGTTATTTGATATTCATATACTTGTTCTTGAAGATATTGTAAATACCGATCAAAGACCTAGAGTAGATATTGAAGAGCATTATATTTTTACGAGTATTAAAATGCTGTTTTTAAATAAAGAAAACCATCAACTTGAAGCAGAGCAAATATCTATGTACTTATTACAAAATGTACTAATTACTTTTCAAGAAAAGCAAGGAGATATTTTTGAGTCAATTAGAGAAAGATTACGTCATAAAAAAGGAAGGGTACGAAATTATAGTGTAACATATTTAAAGTATTGTTTATTAGATGTAATTGTTGATAATTACAATTTTTTAATGGAAACTTTCGGTGAGAAAGTAGAATATTTAGAAGATAAAATTTTATTACAACCCAATAAAAATACACTACAAGAAATTAATAGATACAAAATAGAACTTAACTACTTTAGAAAAGCAATAAGACCAGCTCGTGAGGCAATAAATAGTTTTAGAGCATTAAAAACAGAATTAATAACAAAAAAAGAACAACCATTTTTTAATGATTTAAACGATTTGGTTCAACGAAGTTATGATTCAGTTGAAAACTATAAAAGTATGTTGAGTGAGCAACTTACAGTATATTCAACGAACGTAAATAATCGTTTGAATGATATTATGAAAATACTAACCATATTTTCAGTAGTATTTATTCCTATTACTTTTATAGTGGGGATTTATGGAACAAATTTCGAGTATATCCCTGAACTTAAGTATCGTAGTGGGTACTTTGTAATGTGGGGTGTTATATTACTAACAGTGATAATCATGTTAGGATATTTTAAATACAAAAAATGGTTTTAAGGATTGTTTAAGTTTTTGAAAATTAAAATTTTGTACTTTTGTAGTGTAAAATGAAAAAAGCGTTTCATAAAATAGCATCTATTTTAATGGCTTTTGTAGTGTTATTATCTACAATGTCATTTACTGTTAACAGTCACTTTTGTGGAGGCATGTTAGTAGGTACAAGTTATTTTGTAAAGGCTGAATCTTGCGGAATGGATATGAAGCAAGAAACAAAATCTGAAGACTGTTCAGTAATGAAAAAGAACTGTTGTCAAGATGTGGCTTCAGTAATTGAAGGTCAAGATACTTTAAAGATTACATCTTTTGATCAACTGTCTTTTGACCAACAAGTTTTTATAGCTTCATTTTACTATAGCTACATTAATTTATTTGAAGGTATTCACAATAAAGTGATTCCTTTTAAAGATTATGCACCTCCACTGGTCATCAAGGATATTCATGTACTTGATGAAGTATATTTAATATGATTTTTAAACAATAACTATTTGTCCTTTTGAGAATTTCAATAGGATGATTTGTCGTATTCGATGTTTTTCAACATCAATGTTTAATTGTTTAAAAATCATTTTTTATGCTAAACAAAAGCATCAAATTCTTAATAGAAAACAAACTGGTCGCAGTTATATTACTCGTTTTATTTGTAGGGTGGGGAACTGTAAATGCACCATTTAATTTAGATACAGGTTTTTTACCAAACGATCCTGTAGCAGTTGATGCTATACCAGATATTGGAGAAAATCAACAAATTGTTTTTACAAAGTGGGACGGACAATCTCCGCAAGATATAGAAGACCAAATAACATACCCATTAACAACATCTTTATTAGGAATTTCTGGAGTAAAAACCATCCGTAGTTCTTCTATGTTTGGACTTTCAAGTATCTATGTCATTTTTGATGAAGGAGTAGATTTTTATTGGAGTCGTTCTCGAATTCTTGAAAAGTTAAATTCATTACCAAGTAATTTACTACCAGAAGGAGTAAGTCCTTCATTAGGGCCAGATGCCAATGGATTGGGGCAGATTTTTTGGTATACACTTGAAGGACGTGATGAAGATGGTAATGTCACTGGAGGTTGGGATTTACATGAATTACGTAGTGTACAAGATTACTATGTAAAATATGCACTTTCGTCTGCAAATGGCGTGTCTGAAGTAAGTTCTATAGGTGGATATGTTCAAGAATATCAAATTGATGTAAAGCCAGAATTGATGCGTCAATACAATATTAGTTTACAGCAAATTGTAGCAGCAGTAAAGCAAAGTAATCAGGATATTGGGGCGCAAACAATAGAAATAAATCAAGCAGAATACTTAGTCCGTGGTTTAGGATATGTAAAGTCTATAGCAGATATTGAAAATGCTGTAGTTACAGCTAAAAATTATACATCAATACGAGTAAAAGACATTGCAAAAGTATCGTTAGGAGCAGAACCTCGTAGAGGGATTTTAGATAAAGAAGGGGCTGAGGTAGTAGGAGGTGTAGTGGTAGCTCGTTATGGAGCAAATCCTTTAGAAGTAATTACTAATGTAAAGGAAAAGATTAAAGAACTAAGTGCAGGTTTACCAAGTAAAGAGTTAAAAGATGGTAGAACTTCTCAATTAACAATTGTTCCGTTTTATGACCGTACAGAGTTAATTCATGAAACTTTAGATACGTTAAATGAGGCACTTACGCTAGAAATATTAATCACTATTTTGGTAATCGTAGTTATGGTTTTTAATTTACGGGCTTCTGTACTAATCTCAGGACTATTGCCTGTGGCAGTGTTGATGGTTTTCATAGCAATGAAAGCCTTCGGAGTAGATGCAAACATTGTAGCCTTATCAGGAATTGCTATTGCTATTGGAACCATGGTAGATGTGGGAGTCATACTCTCCGAAAACATCATAAGTCACTTAGAAAAAGACGAGAATAAACTACCGATAAACACATTAGTTTACAATGCAACAGCAGAAGTTTCTGGAGCAATTGTAACAGCGGTAATGACGACGATTATCAGTTTTATTCCAGTATTTACCATGATTGGCGCAGAAGGAAAACTATTCCGTCCACTAGCATTTACCAAAACCTTCGCTTTAATAGCAGCTATTGTGGTAGCATTGTTTTTAATACCGCCATTTGCAGCTGTTTTATTTAAGAAAAAGGAGTTGACAAAAAGCTTTAAATACATTGTAAATGGAGTTTTAGTAACATTAGGTATTACTGCTGTTTTTTATGGATATTGGTTAGGAATTGTATTAATAGCCTTTGGAGCTATACAATTTTGGAGTAATTATTCAGAAAAAACCACAATTCATTTTTCGTTTTCCAATTATAATTTTACACTGCCTGTTAATACGATCAATATTATTATATCTGCATTAGCAATTGTAGGTTTGTTAGCAGAATATTGGAGACCTTTAGGAGTAGATAAAAGTATTGTTACCAATCTTTTATTTGTAGCGCTTATTTGTTTCGGATTGTTAGGCTTTTTTAGCTTACTGCAAAAATATTACAATCAAATATTACAATGGGCATTGAACAACAAATTACTGTTTTTAACTATCCCGTTAACAGTATTAACTTGTGGATTCCTAATTTTTAAAAATACAGGAAAAGAGTTTATGCCTTCATTAAATGAAGGGTCATTTTTATTGATGCCTACCTCTATGCCGCATTCAGGAGTAGAAGAAAACAAACGTGTATTACAGCAATTAGATATGGCGGTTGCTAACATTCCAGAGATAGCAACGGTTGTAGGTAAAGCAGGAAGAACAGATTCTGCATTAGACCCTGCACCTCTGTCAATGTATGAAAACATAATTAATTATAAGCCAGAATATGTTTTAAACTCAAATGGAAAACGTCAACGTTATAGGGTAAATGAGGATGGATTGTTTCTGTTGAAAAACGGTAAAACGGTAGCGAACCCAAGTTTGACAGATAAGACATCAGAAGTTGTTTTTTATGAGGTTTCATCAAATGAATTAATAGAAGATGAAGATGGTGAGTTTTATCGTAATTGGCGACCAAACATCAAGTCACCTAATGATATTTGGAACGAAATAGTAAAAGTTACCAAGTTACCAGGAGTAACGTCTGCACCTAAATTACAACCTATAGAAACTCGATTGGTAATGCTGCAAACAGGAATGAGAGCTCCTATGGGAATAAAAGTAAAAGGGCAAGATTTAAAACAAATAGAAGCTTTTGGAGTACAACTTGAGGGGATTTTAAAAGAGGTTGAAGGAGTAAAAAAAGAAGCTGTTTTTGCCGATAGAATTGTAGGAAAACCTTATTTATTAATTGATATTAATAGAGAAAAATTAGCACGCTACGGAATAGCTATTCAAACGGTACAAGATGTATTGAAAGTAGCAGTAGGAGGTATGCAATTATCGCAAACGGTGGAAGGAAGAGAGCGTTATGGAATTCGAGTTCGTTATCCAAGAGAACTACGTTCATCTCCAACTGACTTAGAAAATATTTATGTACCAGTAGCTAAAGGATCGCCAATTCCATTAAGCGAATTAGCAACAATTCGTTATGAGCAAGGACCGCAGATGATTAAGAGTGAAGATACTTTTTTAATCGGATATGTATTGTTTGATAAGTTAGATGGTTTTGCTGAGGTAAACGTGGTAGAAGCAGCTCAAAAAGTAATTCAACAAAAAATAGATTCAGGAGAGCTAACTGTTCCAAAAGGAATATCATATCAGTTTACAGGAACTTATGAAAACCAATTAAGAGCAGAAAAAACACTATCAGTAGTAGTGCCATTGGCGTTGATGATTATCTTTTTAATACTGTATTTTCAGTTCCGTTCAGTAGCTACTTCATTAATGGTATTCACAGGAATTACTGTAGCTTTTGCAGGTGGATTCATCATGATGTGGTTATACGGACAAGATTGGTTCTTGAATTTTAGTGTATTTGGAGAAAACCTAAGAGAATTGTTTCAAATGCACCCAATTAACTTGAGTGTTGCTGTTTGGGTAGGATTTATCGCATTATTCGGAATTGCAACCGATGATGGTGTAGTAATGGCTACCTATTTAACACAAACATTTAATAGAGATAAACCTCAAACAATTGAAGCTATTCGAGCATCTGCATTACATGGAGGAAACAAACGTATTAGAGCATGTTTAATGACAACGGCAACCACCATTTTAGCCTTGTTGCCAGTATTAACTTCAACAGGAAGAGGTAGTGATATTATGATTCCAATGGCTATTCCTGCTTTTGGAGGAATGATTATAGATGTGACTTCGTATTTTATTGTACCAGTACTGTATAGTTGGCGTGAAGAATTTTTATTGAAACGAAAAACGAAAAGAGATGAGTTTTAAAATAAATAATAAAAAAGCAACCTTATTTCTAGCTTCTGTATTTTTTGCTTTTACAATGCAAGGACAAAACCTACAGGAATATATTGAGACAGCTTTAGAAAACAATCCAGAAGTACAACAGTTTGATATTAAGTACAAGCGTATTTCAGAGAAAAAAGAAGAGGTAAATACATTGCCTAATACCGAGTTTGGAGCAGGATATTTTGTGAGTACACCAGAAACACGTACAGGGCCGCAGAGGTTTAAACTATCTGTAAAGCAAATGATTCCTTTTTTCGGAACCATAACAGCACGAGAAAACTATGTGTCTTCATTAGCTGATGCAGCTTATCAAGATATTGTAGTCGTAAAACGTAAACTAGTAACATCAGTAGCGCAGTCGTATTATAAACTTTATGAGGTTAAAGCAAAACAAAAAGTATTAGACGAAAATATAGCATTACTTAAAACGTATGAAAAGTTAGCGTTAACTTCTGTTGAAGTAGGAAAAGCTTCTGCAGTAGATGTGTTAAGGTTGCAAATAAGACAAAACGAATTAGCACAACAAAAGGAGGTGTTACGGGAAGCTTTTTTAGGAATGCAAAAAGGATTTAATAAACTGTTGAATCAGGATATTAACACACAAATTTCAGTCGTTGATAGCCTACAAATTCCGACCAAAGTAGATAAAATACAACCAAGTACCTTAAAGTTACATCCAGAGCTGGTGAAGTTTGATAAGTTGTATGCCTCTGTAGAAAAGTCAGAATTCTTAAACAAAAAAGAGAAACAACCTATGATAGGTTTTGGGCTTAATTATGTTAATGTTGAAAAGCGTACTGATATGAATGTGGTAGATAACGGTAAGGATATCATCATGCCAATGGTATCATTATCAATTCCTATTTTCAATAAGAAAAATAAATCTATAAGTAAACAAAATAAGTTACAACAAGAAGAGATTCTATCGCAAAAAGAACAACGATATAATACGTTAGAATCTGTGTTATACAGAGCAGTTTCGGATAGAAATGCATCCATAATAAATTACCGAACACAACTTAAAAATTTAGAGCAAGCTAAAAATGCAGAACAAATTTTGGTGAAAAGTTACGAGACAGGAACTATAGATTTTAACGATGTGTTAGATATTCAAGAATTACAGCTAAAGTTTCAAACGAATATGATTACATCAGAAGTAACTTATTATACACAAAGTACCATTATTAATTATTTAATAAAGTAAACAGATGAAAAAATATATAACATACATAGCAATTTTAATAGCTGGGGTATTTTTAGGATGGCTACTTTTTGGAGGTTCTTCAAATGGTATGGCAGCGCATAATCATACTACAGAAGAAAAAGGTAAAATGTGGACCTGTTCTATGCATCCACAAATTATGCAACCAGAACCTGGGGATTGTCCTATTTGTGGAATGGATTTAATCCCTGCAGAAGCAGGAGCTGAAGGACTAGCTGCAAATCAGTTCAAATTAACTAAAAATGCAATGGCATTGGCTAATGTACAAACGACTGTGATTGGTAATGCTATAAGTGCAGATAATACAATTACACTATCCGGAAAAATAGCAGAAAACGAAAAATCAAATGCGGTGCAGGTAAGCTATTTTGCAGGAAGGATAGAACGTTTAAATGTGAATTTTACAGGAGAGAAAATAAGAAAAGGTCAGTTGTTAGCAACGGTATATTCTCCAGAACTGGTAAAAGCACAACAAGAATTATTAACAGCAGCGTCAGTAAAAGAAAATCAGCCAGCATTGTATAAAGCAGTTAGAAACAAACTGAAATTATGGAAGCTTTCTGAAAACCAAATTAATCAAATTGAAAAAACAGGAAAAGTAAAAGAAAACTTTCCTGTATATGCTACGGTTTCTGGTACAGTATCAGAGAAACTAGTTGAGCAAGGTGATTATGTAAGTCAGGGACAAGCATTACTAAAAATAGCCAATTTGAATTCAGTATGGGCAAATTTTGATGTGTATGAAAATCAAATCAGTAACTTTAAAATAGGTCAAGACATATCAATTACTACAAATGCCTATCCTAATGAGACTTTCAAAGCAAAAGTTTCGTTTATAAACCCTGTATTAAATCAAGAAACTCGAACAGTAACTATGCGTGCTGTACTAAACAATAGTAAAGGGAAGTTTAAACCAGCCATGTTTGTTACAGGAAAAGTGGAAGCAACAGAGAAACAGACAAAGGAACAATTAAGTATTCCTGCAACAGCAGTATTATGGACAGGAAAGCGTTCAGTTGTATATGTAAAACCCGATGAAAGTAAACCAGTTTTTGAAATGCGAGAAGTAGTATTAGGCGGAAAAGCAGGAGACAACTATCAAGTGGAAAAAGGGTTAAAGTCAGGAGAAGAGATTGTTACGAATGGAATATTTACCATAGACGCTTCAGCACAATTGCAAGGAAAGAAGTCAATGATGAACCATACAAAAGAAATTATAGAATCTTTTAGTACTCCTAAAGCATTTAAAGAGCAATTACAAAAAGCTTATGATGGATATATAGGCTTAAAAGATGCTTTGGTAAAAACTGATGCAAATGCAGCAAAAACAAGTGCAGAAAATCTACAAAAAGACTTAACATTAGTTGATATGAAGTTGTTAACTAATGAAGAAGCTCATAAACAGTGGATGCAATTAGTTCCTACACTAAAGTCAAGTAACGCAGAAATTGCAAAAACTACAGATGTAGATGTACAACGAAAGTACTTTAAAGTGTTATCAGAGCATTTTATTATGGCAGTTCAATCTTTCGGGATAAATGAGGTTACCTATAAACAATACTGTCCTATGGCTGATAGTGATAAAGGAGCTTATTGGTTAAGTAAAGAAAAACAAGTGTTAAATCCGTATTTTGGCGATATGATGTTAAAATGTGGTGAAGTAAAAGAAACAATTAATAATAATTAAATATCAATTCAAAATGAAAAAAGTAATCTTAGGAGTAGCTATGTTAGCTGCTATTGGTTTAGTAAGTTGTAAAAACGAAGCTAAAAAAGAAACAGAAACAAAAGAAGTGCAAACAGAGCAAACTTCTACTAAAGAGGTAGCGATGACAACGGCAACTTTTGGAGTAAGAGGTAACTGTGGAATGTGTAAAAACACAATTGAAAAGGCAGTAAATGGTGTTGATGGAGTAGCATCGGCAGAATGGGATAAATTAAGAAAGCAAATCAACGTATCGTTTGATGATTCTAAGACTAATTTAGATGCTATTCATAACGCAATTGCAGCATCTGGTTACGATACTGATAAAGTAGCTAGTAGTGAAGAAGCTTATGGAAACTTACCAGGATGTTGTCAATACGATCACAATATGGAAATGAGTTTAAAAGGTGATGTAAAAGCAGACGAAACGTCTAATCACTAATTGGGAAAAAAATAATAAAAAGTAAAAAACCAGTAATTCAGTTGTCGATTAGCTGGTTTTTTTATGTTCTTTACAGGAGGCATTTGTTGATGTTTAATACTGTAAATATATTTGATTATATTAGCTTTTAAAATTGCTTTATAGCGCTAACTTTTATATTCTATGAATAGTTCATCGGCAGAACAAAAGGGTGTCGAAGTGCAAAATGGATTTAAATTAAATGCACTTACACCTTTAGTTTTAGATGAAAATAAATATGGAGTAAAAACATATTTAGATTCTCTAAAGTTTGGAATTGATAATAAAGATATTCACAACATTGCTTTAACAGGAAGTTATGGTTCAGGAAAGAGTAGTATTATTAAAACTTTTCAGTATAAATATCCGAAATATAATTACTTAAATATTTCACTAGCCTCCTTTGTGAAAAATAACAATCTAAATGATGAAGGAGGGGGAAGAATTGACAGATTGATAGAATTGAGTATACTTCAGCAGTTATTTTACAGGGTAAGTCATTCTCAAACACCATATTCAAGATTTAGAAAGATAAAGAATATTGGTTTTAATGAATTAAGTAATAGGGCTTTATTAGTATGTTTTATTTTGGTTGGGCTTTATTTTTTGTTTAATAATTCAATATTATATGAGTTAGCTCCTCAAAATCCTCTGGGAGTAAGGGTTGTTTTATTAATTCTTTTATTGTTTGCATTTCATGAAGTCTTTGTGGAAGTTTTTAAAGCTTTAAACTTTAATAAATTAAGTAATTTAAATTTAAAAGATTTAGAAATAGGTCTCAGCCCCGATGATGAACAGTCAATTTTTAATAAACATTTGGATGAGATAATTTACTTTTTTGAAGTAACAGATTATAACGTTGTTGTAATTGAAGACTTAGATAGGTTTAGAAACACATTAATATTTACTAAACTTAGGGAAATTAATCAATTGATTAATAATTCTGAACAAATAAAAAGACAAGTTAATTTTATATATGCTATTAAAGATGAATTATTTGATGAAAAAGATAGCAGAGTTAAATTTTTTGATTTAATAATACCAGTCATTCCTGTTGTTAATTCTTCAAATTCAGGAGAAAAAGCTATTGAGGTTTTGAAGAGTTATGGTCTTCAATATTTATTAGAGGAGGATTTTTTAAATGTAATCTGTGAATATATTGAGGATATGAGGTTATTAAATAACATATGTAATGAATATGTTATTTATAAAAAAACTTTGGGAGATGGGTTGAATTCAGAAAAATTGTTTTCAATGATTACGTATAAGAATTTATTTCCTGAAGATTTTTCTATGCTTCATAAAAATGAAGGTTTTTTGTATGAAATGTTAAATAGTAATTATGTAGATGAGTTAAAGGAAGAAATGAAAGTAACTATAAAAGATAAAATTAAATTAATTGATAAGAAAATACAACGAATTGAAGAAGAGAAAATTGGTTCATACGAGGATTTAAAAGCACTTTATGTAAATAAATTACATCATTATGAAGATGAAATTGTAGGGGTCGATGTTGATGGAGTAAATGTTAAATTGGGAGATTTAACTAAAGATGAGTATTTCGATAAACTTAAGGGAAATAACGATATTAAAGTATACAAGGTTAAGAATCAATATTATTCTAATGGCTTAATTTATACTTCGGTGAAATTAAATTATGGTTTTGCAGATTTAGAAAAGAAATTGAGTATATATACTTTTGATGAAAGAGTTAAAATGTTGTTTAAGGAAGAATTAGAAGAGTTGCTTTTTGAAAAAGGAGAATTAGAAGATGATATAGATGAAGTAGAAAGAATGAATTTTCAGTTATTGTCTAGAGAAATGAGATTTGAAGGAGAAAGATTTAGAGGTAAGGGTTTAATTCTTTTTCTGTTAAAGAATGGATATATTAATGAAAATTATCACGATTATATTTCCCATTTCCATGGGATAATTATCACCCAAAAAGATAGTGATTATCTAAAACATATTAGAAGTGGGTTTGAGCCTATTTATAATTATCCAATTTCTAAACTTGAAAATTTCGTTAAGAAGATGAATAATGTGGATTTTCAAGAAGATGGTGTGTTAAATATATCAATATTAAATTGCTTATTGGGGAAAAATAAATATTCTTATAAAAGAGATTTAATTCTGAAGAAGATATTGATGTTGGACGATTTGTCAATAGGGTTTATTGATTTGTATTTTGAAAAGGGTCAATACCAGGGCGTTTTGTTGGATTATTTGTGTAGTATTGAAAATGGTGTTTTTTGGAACTCGATTGAGAATGATAAGGAATGGTCTAAGCAAAAAGAATATTATTTAGATTTAATAGTTAAAAATGTAGAAGTTTTAAAAATTAAAGAGATTTCACTTCATACTAATCTAAAAGAATTTATTTCTGAAAGTGATTCTTTTATTTATAGACTTAATTCTAATACAGACAAGGTTATTGAATTAATTTCGGTTTTAGATATAAAATTTTCTAAAGTGAGAAAACCTTTAGAAGATGAATATTCCGTTTATTATCATGTTTTTGAGAATCACTTTTACGAATTAAATGTTCCTAATGTTGAGCTCTATATGAAGGAGGAATTAGGAGATGAGTTTAATGAGGTTGATTTTAATAAATCTAATTATTCTTTTATACATAACTCAGGTTTGAATTATTTAGTAGACTACGTCGAGTCTAAAATTCAAAATTATGTTGATAATGTTTTGTTACTTCTTGATAATGGAGGGGATATTGAGGAAAAATACTTTTTAAAATTATTGAATAATGAATTTTTAAGTCTAGACACAAAACTAGAATTAATAGAGAGGCTAAATTGTAAAATTAAATTGCTTAGTTCTTTAGAAGATAGTTATTTAATAACAAAAGTATTTAATGAAGATAAATTAAAGTATAATTGGCATAATATTGTCTCTATATATAAGTATTTAGAGGAGGATTATAAAGATGAAAGTTTCATAGAAAATATTATTTCTGTGTTAAATGAAGATGAGGTTTATAATGAAATTGAAAGAAATAGGTTGGATAATGAGGAATATGATTATGAAGAATATTCTAGAGTGATAAATAGTATTATAAAAAATGACTCTTTAAGTCATAGTAGCTTTTTTACTTTGTTTCACACGATAGGAGATATTGAGCTTAATTTTGATTTTACTCAACTTTCTGATAACAAGTTGAAATCTTTGGTGGCATTTAAACTTAATTTATCACCAGAGCTATATAGTATTCTTAAGGAGAATTATAGAGAAATGAAGTTAAATGGAGAAGATATAAGTTTGCATATTAGCTTAATTGAAAAAGATATTGATGTGCTTTTAGATAATTATGATGATTATTTTGTTGATTCTTATGATTTGTATGAGTTGGTAAAACGAAAGAAAGTCGATGGTAATAAATTAGTTCTATTGTTAGCGAAAATGGATACTTCAGAAATCATTCAAAATATCGAGTGTTTGAGAGAATTGAGTTTGTTGTTAGTGAAGCATCACTATTCAGGAGGTTATTTATATAAATTATTGATTGGTATTTTTAATTTGTCTAGAGTGTCAGTTGAAAATAAAATGGAGTTAATTAATATATATTTTAATAACTTAAATTTAGATGGTTTAAGGTCTTTGTTTTCATTGTTGCCAGAACCTTATTCAAACATTCTAAAAGAAAGAAGTAGGAGGGTTAAAATAAAGGAAAATGGAGTTAATTATTCAGTAATTAATAAATTAAAAAACAAAAATTACATTTCATCGTATAAATTATTAGTGAACTATATTGAGGTTAATGCTAAGAATAAGTTTTAGCTTGATAAGCAAAAGCAGACGAAACGTCTAATCACTAATTATAAAAAAAGTGTAACGATTTTAAAATTTCGTTACACTTTTTTGTTTTGTCATACTTTCAAGAAAATTAATAACTTTAAATGAAGTTGTAGGCTTCCCAAAAAATAGGACAGTTAATAATTCGAATTTACTAACTTTAAATTCAAACTGTCACAATGAAAAAC
>NZ_JAKVUA010000029.1:0-24143 GCF_033978845.1 Tenacibaculum sp. 1B UA | reverse complement strand
ACCTAAATAATAATTATTTATCGAAATTAGAGGTGTCCTAAAAAGGGGAAGCCTACATTTTTTGGGAAGCCTACAATACTGTTCTAATTAAACACAAAATTAGATATTCTTCTTTACAAATAAGAAGTATAAATAATAGTATTTAGATTTTAAAACTGTATTGTTAATCAAAAATGATAGTAGCTATAAGCAATCTCTTTGTTAATATGAAACTAAATCTTTAATTCGATTCGTAATTGTTTTTTTAATGTCTTTAGGATAACTTCTATCCCCGTGAAAAACATCGGCCATCGCTTCACTAAACTGCTGACCGTATTTTTTCAATATAATATTTCGGATATTCTTTTGCTCGTAAAACCATTTTGAAAGCCATAAACCAGTTTTTATTTCAGGAAGTAGGCTTTCAGATATTTTTTCTAAATATAATTTAGTAGCTAATTCAGGTTCTTTTTCACTCTCAATTATAGCTTCAGCAGCCAATTTACCACTGTAAATAGCATTAGAAATTCCTTCAGCAGTAATAGGATCAGCAAAACCAGCAGCATCACCAATTAAAAACACATTGTTTTTAACAAAACCATCTGTACGAGGAGCAACAGGGATTTGAAAACCATGTTGAGATTCGCTAACAATATTTGTAATATTTAAAGTTTTTAAATATTGTTGATAGTGTTCTTTCAAGTTAATTTTAGTTCTTCTAGCAGAGGCAACCCCAATAGATAAATGCTTTTTCTTTGGGAAATTCCAAGCATAACCGTAAGGAATAGCATCAATATCAAAACGAACTTCTTTAGATAAACGATCAAAGTCTTCGTCAGAAACTTCTACTTCATATTCTAAAGCAGGAATTAATTTACGAGTATCTTCTTTCCATCCAGCCATTTTTGCGGTTGGACTTAAAGCTCCGTCTGCAGCAATAACAAAATTAGCTGTAAACTTCCCCTGAGAAGTTTCTAGAGTAATAATATCATTAGAAAAAGTTAATCCTTTTAGCTTATGGTTTTCTAGTAAAGTAGCACCAAATTCTTTTGCTTTTTGCGTGATAAGATTGTCAAAAGAATCACGCATAATCATAGAAATAGTTGGTTTTTCTCTATGCGTTTTAAAGTGAAGTTTCTCTCCCAAATAAATATCAACAGTATGAAACTCTTTTTCAACGACCTCTTTAATATCAAAAGGTAAGTTTTTACGACCTCTAAAAACAAAACCTCCACCGCATGTTTTATAGCGTGGTAAAGTTTCTTTTTCAATAATAACTGTTGAAATCCCTTTTTGAGCTAAGTAAAAAGCTGTTGAAGCTCCTGATGGTCCGCTGCCAATAATAGCAACATGGTAATGCTGTTTCATAGTATTATTTTTAGTTCGGTTAAAAATACACTTTTATACCGAATTAAAAATTAATTTACCAATGTAAACGAGTCATAACAGGGTAGTGGTCAGATAGTTTTATGTCTCCGTAAGTTTTAAATTGATTCACAGTAGCTTTTTTATCTGTTAAAATAAAATCAATTCGCATAGGATAAATGTACCTAAAAGACTTACCTAAACCAATTCCACATTCAATAAAAGCATCTTTTTTATCAGAAGCCAATTGTTTATAAGCCCAAGAATAAGCGGTGTTATTAAAGTCACCACAAACAATTTTTTTACCTTTCCATGAATACTCATGTTGTTGAATTAATTCAACCTGACTTACTTGTTTTACAAAACCATTTTCTAAACGTTTAAATAAACGCTCAGAACTTTTTTCTCCAAAATTTTCTTTTTTCGGATTTAGTTTTAATGACTCTAAATGCACATTATAAATACGAACAGTGTCATCTTTTACAAGAATATCGGCAAAAATGGTGTTGTTAGCACTTTGTTTAAAATCAAGAGAACCAGAGTTTATAATTGGGTGTTTGGAATAAATAGCTAATCCAAATTTATTCGTTTTCGTTTTCGTTTTTATGTATTTATAAGGAAGTTTAATATCTAACATTTTAGAATTGTAAAATTCCTGTACAGCAATAACGTCTGGATTTTCATTATTGATGAACTCATAAATCTTTTGTTCAGTAGTTACATCTTCTTCATGTTTATAATGATTAAACAAATGGACATTGTAGCTCATTATTTTTAAATCATCATTTAAAATTACCTCCTTATTAGAAAACTTAACTAAGGGAGTAGAAACAAACCATCCTATGGCTAAAACAAGTAATGATAAAAAAGCATTTTTATGCATCTTAATAAGCCAATACACAAAAAAAGCAATGTTTACGATAACTAAAAACGGGACAAAAAGTCCAAAAACAGAAAGGAAAGGAATTGTTTGTGGAGATACGTACGGAAGCGCATACGATAGCAATAAAACAGCTGCAAAAACTGAATTGATAAAGAATATAAACTTATGAGCTATCGAAAACTTTTTCATCTAATTTTTTCCTTGTTTAAATAAAAACTCTTTTTCACTTTTACTTAAAGTATCGTATCCAGATTTACTAATTTTATCTAAAATAGCATCTACTTCTTCTTGGTTTCTTGTTTTATCAACGTTTGGTTTTGGTGTTTTATTACCAGATTTATAAACTGTTTTTAGCTTTCTTTCTTTTTTAGAAAAAAGTTTGTTTATCGACTTAAAAATATCCAACTCCTTATTACTAGCACTACGAACATAGAAAAAACCTAATAAAGCACCACCAAGGTGTGCTAAATGCCCGCCAGCATTACCAGCAGGAATTTGAATAACATCAATAGCAATCCAAATACAAGCCAATACCCATAGTTTCACAAAACCAATTAACGGGAACTTTAATTCATAATTAGGTATATAGGTAGCAATACCAATAAAGATAGCAGAAATACCAGCTGAAGCACCTAACAAAACACTATTATGTGCAACATTTTGTAGGGCAGGAAAAAAATTATAACTAGCAACAAAAACAATCCCTCCAAATAATGTTCCTAGTAAATAAAAACTAAGTAACTGCTTGGGAGTGAAATATTGTTGAAATAAATGCCCAATATAAAATAAGGCAATTAAGTTTAGTAGGATATGTAAAAAACTAGTATGTAAAAAACCATAGGTAATAATCGTCCATGGTTTAATAATAAAATCATCAAAGTTGGCAGGTAACGCAAGCCATTCTACTAAAAAGTTTGTTTTTGATTGAAAAAGGAATCCAAAAGTATTGGTCACAAAAACAAGTAAGAAAACAGCTAAGTTTACGTAAATTAATTGTTCAACAATTCCTGCATGTTTGAATCTATATTTTAAGTTTTCGAGTATATTCATATTTTATGACTTCTTGAATAAAGACAAGTTAAGATACTAAATTAACGAAATTTAAATTGATTTTTTTTCCAGTACCAAGCAATAATAAAACCAATAATAGCACCCCCAATATGAGCGAAATGCGCAATGTTACCAATTGAGTAACTTGTCATACCAAAGAACAAATCACTTACTATAATTAGAGGAATAAAGTATTTGGCAGCAATAGGAACAGGGAAGAAAATCAACGCTAATTTAGCTTCAGGGTAAGTTAATCCAAATGCAACTAAAATTCCATAAATAGCACCAGAGGCACCAACGGCAGGTGTGTGGTACAAGCTATAAAACTCACTCATAGTTTTATTAGACAAGGTGATTAAACTATCGTTATATTGTCCAGAGGTTAAAATGTTTTGAATTTCAGCGGGAGAAATACCCATTCCAATTAACTGTTCGTATATTCCATTAAATTGATAATAATTGGCAAAAGTGTAAATTAAACCAGCACCAATTCCTGCAGAAAAATAGAAAAACAAAAACTTGTTTCGGCCCCACATTTGTTCTAGAGGAGTCCCAAAAGCCCATAAAGCATACATGTTGAAGATTAAGTGCATAGTTCCACCGTGCATAAACATGTGCGTAACATATTGCCAGATACCAAAATGTTCGTTTTTAGGATAATGTAAAGCAAATAGATTAGTTAAATCCATGTTTAATAACTGCGGAGCAAAAAATAGAATCACGTTAATGATTATTAAATGCTTTATGGCTTGTGTTAATCTAGGCATAGTACTTATTATTTATTAAAAATGGTATCTATCTCGTTTAAGGTTAGTGTTTTAAACGTAGGTTTACCAAATGGTGAAATGTTAGGTTCTTTACAAGAAAATAGGTTGTTTACTAAATTTTCTTGTTCTTTAGGATTTAAAGTAGTTCCTGTTTTTATAGCGAGTGATTTTGCAAATGATTTAGCCATCACATCAAAGTGACTAAAACTACTATCAGGTACTTCAAGTTTAATATCGTCTAATAACTGTTCTAAAATAAGAGTGATTTGACTTTCACTTATTGAGGTTGGGATTCCAGCAATTACCACACTTTCTTTGGTGAACTCGTCAAACATAAAACCAGCACTCTCTAAATCAGATTTTATACTGTATATCATTTCTATATCAGAGGAAGAAAAAGAAATATTTACAGGAAACAGCAGTTGCTGACTGCTAGCTTCTTTAACAGTAATATTCTCTAAAAACTCCTCGTATAAAACTCGTTGATGTGCTAACGATTGATGAATTAATACCACTCCTGATTTTATAGAGCTTAACAAGTATTTTTTTTGAATTTGGAAGGTTTTTCCAGTTTCAGTTTCTTGTTCAGACTCAAAAAGTTGTTCTTGCTGAGTAGATTCAATAGTATCAGTGTTCGTATATAAAGCCTCCCAATTTCCAGTATCTTTTTTAAAATTAGATTGATAACTGTGTGTTGTTGTGCTTTTTGGTGAGTCACTTTCGTTATAAGACTCTTTATAATTTGTTTCTGTTTTAAAAGGATTAAATGACGGGTCTACTGTTATTGGAGGAACCGAAGAACTACCCTTTTTACTATAATCGTAAGGAGTATCTAAAGTAGCATCTCTATCAAAATCCAATACAGGAGCTACATTGTACTGCCCCAAACTATGTTTTACAGTAGCACGTAAAATAGCATATAATGCTTTTTCGTTATCAAACTTAATTTCCGTTTTTGTCGGGTGAATGTTAATATCAATTGTATTAGGTGGTACCTCTAAATACAAGAAATAAGAAGGATGCGAACCACTTTCTAATAAACCTTCAAAAGCATTTACTACCGCATGATTTAAATACGAACTTTTTATAAATCGGTTATTCACAAAAAAGAACTGTTCACCACGTTTTTTCTTAGCAAACTCTGGTTTAGCAACAAATCCGTTAACAGTTATAATATCTGTTTGCTCATTAATAGGAACTAACTTTTCGTTCATTTTAGTTCCAAAAATAGCTACAATACGTTTACGGAAGTTACTTTTCTTTAAATGATAAATTTCGTTGTTGTTATGATGTAATAAAAAAGAAATAGTAGGGTGCGCTAAAGCCACACGTTGAAATTCATCAACAATATGACGCGTTTCAACTGTGTCAGATTTTAAAAAGTTCCGACGTGCAGGAATGTTAAAAAATAAATTTTTAATAGCAATACTAGTTCCTTTTGCTGTTGAAACTACTTCTTGAGAAGTTATCTCACTACCTTCAATTTTTATCTGTGTTCCTAACTCGTCATCTTCTTGTTTCGTTTTTAATTCAACATGAGCAATGGCAGCAATAGAAGCTAAAGCCTCACCACGAAACCCTTTGGTGTTTAAATTGAATAAATCTTGTGCTTCTTTAATTTTTGAAGTAGCATGACGTTCAAAACTTAAACGAGCATCGGTAGCACTCATTCCCTTACCGTCATCAATTACCTGAATTAAAGTTTTTCCAGCATCTTTTAACAATAAGGTGATAGAGGTAGCACCTGCATCAATTGAATTTTCAACTAATTCTTTTACCACAGAAGCGGGGCGTTGAACCACTTCTCCAGCAGCAATTTGATTCGCAACATGATCAGGTAGTAGCTGTATAATATCTGACATTTAATTATTTTTTGAGAAAAAGATAGAAAGGTCAAAATCGATAATAAACAAAAAAATAAGCGTTAAAACCAACGCTATAACAACGATAGTTTTATTTAGCTTGTAGCCAGACCCTTTGAATTCGTCAATAGCAGCGTTAAATTTTCCTTTTAAACCTTTTTTCTTTCCAATAGTAGTTCTGTATTGATCAAACTTTTGCTTTATTTCATAAGGATTTCCATCTCCTTTGTAATAACGAGGTTTGTAATCAAATTTTTTATTTTCTTTTTTGATAAATCCCATAAAATTGTTGCTTCTTTAATAGCTTACGTGGAACAAAAATCACACCAAATAAGACGAATTTCAAAGTTACTGAATTATAGAGAGGTGGTCAAAAAAAGTGAATAAATTAAAGTTAAAAAGCGTTTAAGTTGTACAACTTAAACGCTTTTTAATAATGTTTATCTAAAAAAAGAATCGATTAAAAACCTAATGAGTTTGAAGTACGTTCATGATTTTTAATTGCTGCCATTTTAACTGCTGCTACAGCACATTCAATTCCTTTGTTTCCTAATTCCCCGCCCGAACGATCAATAGATTGTTGTTTAGTATTGTCTGTCAATACACAGAAAATTACAGGAATGTCGTACTTAATGTTTAAATCTACAATTCCTTGAGTAACTCCTTCACACACAAAATCAAAATGCTTGGTTTCACCTTGAATCACATTTCCAATGGCGATGATAGCATCTAGTTTTTGTGTTTCAATCATTTTTTTACATCCGTACACCAATTCAAAACTACCAGGAACATCCCAAGAAACAATGTTTTCTTCTGTTGCTCCACAGTCTATTAAAGTTTCAATAGCACCTTTATGAAGGTTTTTAGTGATTTCAGGATTCCATTCTGAAACAACAATCCCAAATCGAAAAGGTTTCGCATTTGGGATTGTTGCTTTATCGTAATAAGATAAATTTGTTGTAGCCATTATTGAGCGTATTTTGCACTGTTGATATACTTTTCAATATCTCTTCCTTGATCAGAATCAGCGTATTTTTCTTTAATGGTTGTGTAAAATTTTTCAGCTTTGCTGTACTCTTTTAAATTCATTGCAATTTGAGCTGCTTTGAATAAAAATAAAGGCGTAGTAAATTGATTGTCTTTTTTATTAGCTGCTTGTTGATAGTAGTCTAAAGCATCTTCTGGCTGGTTAATGTCAGCAAAAGCATCACCAATAGCTCCTAAAGCAGTAGGGCCTAATAGCTCATCATCAGAACTAAAGTTACTTAAATACTCAATAGCCTCTTCGTATTTTTTCATTTTTAAGTAAGAAATACCAGCGTAGTAATTTGCTAAATTTCCTGCTTTTGTTCCACTAAATTGCTCAGCAACATCAATAAAGCCATATTTACCATCACCACCTTCTAAACCTAAAGTGTATAATGAGTCAGCAATTGCACCTGCAGAAGTATTTGCTTTGTCAAAGAAAGTACGAGGGTAAGCTAATTCGTTTGAAGCTTCTTGTTGTGTTGGCTCTGCAATAAACTTATTGTAGGCTAAGTACACTAAAATTAAAGCTGCAACAGCTACCAATCCGTAAAATAATGGCTTGCTATTTTTTTCAATCCATTCTTCTGATTTGTTCGCCGTATCATCTAAAGTATTAAATACTTCAGCAGTAGTACTTTGTGTTTCATCAAAAGTTTCTTCTACTTCATTTGTAACCTTTTCTTTCTTAGGTTTGTAACCTCTTTTCTTGTATGTAGCCATAATTGCTTAAAAAATTAGTGGCGACAAAAATAGTTTTTTTAATTGGATTTTAAAAGTCGTTTTTTCGTAAATTTTCGATAATTTGCGCTTTCTTTTAGTAACAGGGCTCATTCATGTATTTGCAAAAACTATCTTTGGTTAATTTTAAGAATATCGAATCGCAAACTTTTGATTTTCAAAAGAAAATAAATTGTTTTGTAGGAAATAACGGTATTGGAAAAACTAACGTACTTGATGCAATTTACTATTTGTCATTTGCTAAAAGTTACTTCAATTCGATTGCAGGGCAGAATATTCGACACGGTCAAGATTTTTTTATGGTTGAAGGAGATTATTTGTTAAACGACCGACAAGAAAAAATTATCTGTTCCTTAAAAAGGGGGCAGAAAAAAGTGTTAAAACGAAATGGAAAAGCCTACGAAAAATTTTCTGAACATATAGGGCAGCTACCGTTGGTGATTATTTCTCCTGCGGATAGGGATTTAATTGTTGAAGGTAGCGAAACTCGTCGTAAATTTATTGATGGAGTAATTTCTCAGCAAGATAAAAAATACCTACAAACATTAATTTCGTACACTAAAACGGTGAGTCAGCGAAATGCGTTGTTGAAGTATTTTGCTGCTAACAGAACATTTGATGCGTTAAATTTAAAAGTATACGATGAGCAATTAATTGAGTATGGAACGGTTATTTATAACAAAAGAAAAACTTTTTTAGAAGAGTTTGTGCCTATTTTTAACGATAAGCATAAAATTATTTCTGGAGCAAATGAAGAAGTAAATCTACGCTATAAAAGTCAGTTACACGAGGTGTCTTTAGAAGTTTTGTTGCAGCAAAGTTTAGAGAAAGATAAAATGCTACAGTATACATCGGTAGGAATTCATAAAGATGATTTAAATTTTGAAATAGAGGAACATCCTATTAAAAAGTTTGGTTCACAAGGACAACAAAAATCGTATTTAATAGCATTAAAATTAGCACAGTTTGAGTTCATAAAAAAACAATCAAATGTAACGCCAATTTTATTATTGGATGATATTTTTGATAAGTTGGATGAAAACCGTGTTGCTCAAATCGTTGATTTAGTGAATAGTGATGAATTTGGACAAATTTTTATTACAGATACACATGCCGATAGAACAGAGGAAGTGATAAAAAAGAGTAATCAAGAATATCAGATTTTTAAATTATAATCTTAGTTGTAAGAAAACAAGGCAAAAAGCAAATCAAATGGCTAAAAGAGAAAACGATAGTTTTTCATTAAAAGACTTGATGGGAAGTTTTATCCAAGAAAACAATAAACTAAAAAAAGGATTTCAAAAAATTCATATTGACGAAGCTTGGGCAAAAATGATGGGGCCAGGTGTTGTGTCGTACACAAGTGAAGTAAAATTACAAAACGGAACCTTGATTGTCCGTTTAACTTCATCGGCTTTAAGAGAGCAATTAGGTTATGGTAAAGATAAAATTATAACAATGATTAATGAGGAAATAGGAGAGGAGCTTGTTAAAAAATTGATGTTGGTGTAGAATGCAACGTGTGTAATAAGCTACTAAAACAAGCTTTTGCTATTGTAAAAAGTGGTTTGCCTTATGACGCAAATTATAAAAGTACGTTTGTTAAAAAAGTATAAAATTTACTTGTTTTTTACCTTAGTTCTTTGTTGTGCATAGTTTTTTGTCAGAACGGTAAATCTTCCCAGTCAGCTGTTTCTATTTGTTCAATATTGTTTTCTTGTTTAATTGTCTTCTCGATTGTTTCAATGAATTTTATAGAATTTGTAACATTATTAAAAATAAGTACACTTTCTGAATAGTTTAAAATTTGATTATCGTGTGCAAAACTTCTATTATTCCTAATATCATTAAATGCTTCTATCACATTGATTGAATATTTTAAAATTCTTTCAGTCATTTGCGATTCTATATTTTCATTAGCAACAATAAATTTCACATATTTTCCGAAAATTGCATTTAAAGATTCTTCTTTCCTTATTTCGATTTTATGATTTTCACAAAGTTGTCGAATAAATTTCATAACGTATGTGTGCAATCTGTCTAAAGCCGATTCAGGTTCATTTTTATCGATACTTTCTCGAATTGATTTTGCAAGTAAATTGAAATCCCTGTCATTTTCAACTTCTTTAATTACTTCTATTTCTTCAACTATTTTTTCTTCTTTTAGTTTTTTTACAATTTTTAAACATTCGTTGTAAATATTCTTATCTCTTTCATAATCGAATCCATTTTCTCTCGCAATTGCTTTAGTATGCCAATAATCTAAAAGAGCAGATATTAATTGACCTACTTTATAACTTGGTTCTTCTGCGAAAAAACCTCTTAATCTATTAGCTTTTGAACCGCTTGCATAGAAATATTTGTCGTCATAAATGTTTATCTTAATGCTATCATATATAAATGATTGAAAAGTATTATTTGAAAAATCCATTACATAGCCAGTTGGCATATCAAATAGTTTTTCGATTAAAAAATTTTCTTTATAGTTTAATTCAGCCAATTTTTGAGTTCGGTTTTAAATTATGCACAACGTGTTTGTGTATGATTTCGTTGCGTGTTTAAGCACTAAATTTAGCAAATAAATCACAGATAGAAAGTCCGTGAGGACTTTCGTAAGTAGGCTATAACTAGCAATGAATTATACACGGTGTTGCCAGCAGTTTTTATTCAAATAATTTCTCAATATGCGTAAGTTTTTCTCCTTTAATGATTTCAAAATATTGAGAAATCAACATAAACCCAACTGAAGTTGGACTAATTGCATAAAGTTGTGTTGAATTTAACATTCCAAAAAATTTATCCTGATGTTTCATATTCGTTCTTGTTACCTCGTCAACATACGCTTGTTCATCTTTTCTTGATTTTAAGTCTGGATATAATTCAGGAAAACGATTTTTAATAATTTGCGAAAGACTGGGTTTCCCAAATCCGCTTTCAAATGTTGAACAGTTAGAATAATTTAAATGTTGTAAATCAATATAGCTATATTCATAATCCATAAATGGCTCTATAAATTCTTCTATGTATTCATTAAATTCATTCCAGTTTTTAATTTCAAATATTCTGAAATAAGTAAAAAATAAGTAGCTAAAAGTTAATAATTTCAATTGGTTAGTAGAAACTTTCTCAATTGTAGAAATACTTTCATTAAGAATAATTCTTTTTGTATCATTTTTATCACACCCAATTCTTTTAGCTAGTAAATTAGCAAGAAATTGATGTAAATCATCGCTACTATTTCGTGCGCCAATTTCAATCGACTTGTACAAATTATAATGAAAGTCAGGACTTTTCATTTCAGAGTCACTAAATGATTTCAATTCATTAACCTTGTCCACAAATACTTTACTTAATTTCTCTACATTTTTTCTTGCCTCTTCTTGTGCGATTTTTTGAAATGCTGGGAAATTTTTTTCGAAAAGGTCAGAAAATAATTCTTTCGATTCAGTATATGAGAGTCCGATTATTACATTTTGAGATTCTTGAATGTTTATAGAATTATTTCCGCTTTTTTGATTTGATTTTTTTATCATCTTTTCCAATCTTTATATTTTTACTTGATTGAATATTAATTGAATTCTTTCCACTCTTTTGTGAGTTAGTTGTTTGTTCTTTCTGTCTTAACTGAAAATAGGCAATAATTAATCCAATGATGGTAAGAATGCTTCCAATTATCCATTTCCAATTATTTTCTAAAAATTCTGTCATTTAGCGTTCTGTTTAAATTGCTGGCAACTTGTTTATATAGATGTAAAATACATCGTTATACACCTGTTTTGGTAGGTTTATAGTTGTATTTTATGTTTGTTTATACTTTTACGAACTTACTAATATTAATTTAATTTTCTTACGGAATACCATAAGCTAAGTTATTTAGAAAATAAAAGATGTTTTACGGAGTAGCAACGGTTATATATATCGCTGTTGACACACTTTATTGAATACTCCCCTCAGCGAGCTTCGCTGAGCTTTCCTCAAGGCAACGAAACCGTCAGCGAGCTTCGCTGGTCTTTCCTCAACCCAACGAAACCGTCAGCAAGCTTCGCTGGTCTTTCCTCAACCCAACGAAACCATCAGCGAGCTTCGCTGAGCTTTTCTCAAGACAACGAAACCGTCAGCGAGCTTCGCTGGCATTTCCTCAAGGCAATGAAACCGTCAGCGAGCTTCGCTGAGCTTTCCTCAACACAACGAAACCATTAGCGCGTCACGCTGAGCTTTCCTCAAGGCAACGAAGCCGTCAGCGCGTCACGCTGGTGTTTCCTCAAGACAACGAAACCATCAGCGCGTCACGCTGGTGTTTCCTCAAGACAACGAAACCATCAGCGCGTCACGTTGAGCTTTCCTCATAAATATGTAAATACAATAAAGTGTGTAGAGAGTTGTATAAATGAATTGTAGCTAGGGTAAGAGTAAAAAACTTGCTTTAATAGCGGTGTGTAATAAGCTACTAAAACAAGCTTTTGCAATAGTAAAAAGTGGTTTACCGTATGATGCTTATTATAAAAGTATTTTGGGTTGAAAAAGTATAAAATTTACTTGTTTTTTACCTCAGTTCTTTGTTGGTAACTGGCTTTTAAGTAGTTTATGATTTAGTATTTATTCTACTTCAAAAATAGCTTGAATTTCTACAGAAGAATTTACAGGAATCGATGATGCTCCATAAGTAGCTCTTGCATGCTTCCCTTTTTCTCCAAAAATTTCAAACATTAAATTTGAAGCAACATTCATTAAGTTTGCATGTTTAGTGTAATCATCTGTAGTGTTAAAGATACCTGTTAGTTGAACACATTTTTTTACTTTATTTAAATCGCCACCAACAGCATCTTTTAAAACAGCTAAAACATTAAGCATTGTAGCTCTAGTAGCTTCATTTACCTGCTTTTCATTTATATCTAAGCCTAATTTACCGGGGTTTACAACTTTTCCATCTTTAAAGGCAACTTGATTAATAAATATCAAATTTCCAGACCTTACGTAAGGTTCATAGCTCCCAGCAGGTTTAGGTACTTTAGGTAATTCAATTTTCTTATCTTTTAATACTGTATTAACATCTATTTTCTTATTATTCTCCGTTATTTCTATAGTTGTTGGAAATGTACCTTTTAATGCATGCGCTACTTTAGCAAAATTTTGTCCTTGAAGATTCGCTAGAAAACGTTCACTTTTTGTTGGTCTTTCTACATTTTTAAATGAAGCTAAACTAGTTGTTCCTAAAACAGTATTACCTTGAGGGATGGTGTTATCAATGTTTTTAGTACCTCTAACTCCGTTAGAAACCAAAACCATTCCGTGTACTGCTAAACTATTCCAAAAAGATTGTATTGCAAGTTCTTTTCCAGCTCCACTACCTGCAGACATAAATACCGTTGCTGGCATTCCTTCTAAACCGTGTTTACTCCATAAATCTACTGTTTTGGATAAGAATTCGCTCATTGGTGTGCTAATGTTTCCAAAATATATGGGCGACCCAAAAGCAATTCCATTATACGAAGTTAATTCTTCTACAGTTGCTATGGGTATATTTTTTAACGAAGGAATATCGGATGATTTAACCTTTTTTATAAAGGCTTTAACGCTTCCTTTCGATTCAATTCCTTTTGCGACTTCCTTTGCTAATTCGTAGGTTCCGCCATTATCAGAATGGATTAAGACAAGTATTTTAGTTTCTTGTCCTTGAATTGTGTTCATAAAGAGGATGGTTAAAATTAATAATGTTGCGCTGTGTAATTTTTTCATTCTTGTTTTTTAGGTGAATATCAAGTTTTCTAAATTTAATTTTTAGAGACTTATTAAGTATAATTGTATGTGCGTAGCCATTATTACGCTTCAAAATATAATGTTGAAAATAAAGGGTATATTTTCAGCAAAAGTATCTTTAATAATAAGATGTCTTGTGATTTCGATTGTCAATATTTTGTTAAATGATTAACGAAATTTTATAGCTGTCTAGTCGTAAAATACGTCTACAGGTTATTGATTAAAATTAAGCTGTATTTTGGTGCACGTTATTAGGTGTTTTATAGTCTAAAGATAAATGTAATCTTTTAGAGTTATATAATTTGATTGCATTTTTAGTTACTCTTTTTGCATCTTCTACGCTGGCAAAGGTCTGGTCGAGGTAAAATACATCTTTTAAAATTCCATTTACCCGCTCTGCTAGGGTATTTTCATAACAATGATTTTCTTCTGTCATGCTTATTGCTATCTTTTTTCGCTTTAGCTCGTTGGTGTATACATTGCTGCAATATTGTATTCCACTGTCTGAGTGGAGGGTTAGATTCTTGAGTCCTTTGTTATGATAGATTGCCTTTTTAAGCACCCTAACACAACCGGTTAGCTCTAAGCTGTCACTTAGGTCATATCCTACGATTTTACGTGAATATATATCTGTTAAGAGTGCTAGATAGCAAAATCCTTTAATAGTTCTGATGTAAGTTATATCTGCAGCCCACACTTGGTTGCATTTAACTATTTCTACATCTTTAATGCTATTATTGTATTTGTAAAATCTATGATGTGAGTTGGTTGTTCTGGACGAATATTTCTTTTACCGTATCAAAAGATTATTATCTCTAAGGATACGTAACAATTGATCTCTATCAATTTTGATGTTGTGTTTTTTAAAGTCCGTTTTTAGGGACCGCATCAACTTTCTAGCGCCTTCTCTTGGTAAAGTCCTTCTTCTTTTATGAATGATTTCCAGCACCTGGTTTTCAATCTTTATTCGCTTGACGTATCGCTTTTTGTATTTATAAAACGCATCACGAGTTAGGAAATATCCCTTACAGATTGTTGCTATACCATAAGGTCTTTCTTTTGGATTATTGTCTAAAGTCTCCATTAGTGCTAGATGTTTAGTTTTTTTTTGAGTTCTAAAGCATCTTTGTAGCCTAGTTTCTTAGCAGCCACAGTAAGGTAATTATCATCAATAAGTTTATCGAGGTCTTTCTTTATGAGAAGTTCCTTTAGCTGTTTAAGCTCTTTTTGCAGGGCTTTTATTCGGGTAAGTTCATCATCTGTTTGCACGATTACACGGGTGTCTATTAAATCTTTACGATTGTACTTTTTAATCCACTCGTTTACAGTTGTAGGTGCGATAGAGTAGAGTTTACAAAGCTCGCTCTTTGTGTGTTTTCCGATAGTAAGTTCGGCTAAAATTTTTAATTTAAAAGGTTCTGAATACCGTCTGATTACTTTATCGTTTTTGTACATAATGTTTAAAATTATGTAGCCTTTATTCAGGACAGGTCATGCTTGCCCATAACGTGTTTGTATATGGTTTGTTGCGTTGTTTACAAATAAATCACAGATAGAAAATCTGCGAAAATTTTCAGAAGTATGCGAGAACTAGTAATAAATTATATAGGTCTTAATAACTTTATTATTTACACTAAATAACTCATTTTTAGGTTAAAATGCAACTAATAAAAACATAAAAAAGAAAATCGTCTAAAAAGTAATTTTTAGACGACCTCTTTAATATATAAAGTTTATTTCTTACTAAGAGTTAAAACATTTCTCTACCAGAAAAGTGGAAAGCACCTTCGATAGCTGCGTTTTCATCAGAATCAGAACCGTGTACTGCATTTTCTCCAATAGAAGTAGCGTATAATTGACGGATAGTTCCTTCAGCAGCTTCAGCTGGGTTTGTAGCACCGATTAATGTTCTAAAATCTTCAACAGCATTATCTTTTTCTAAGATAGCAGCGATGATTGGTCCGCGAGTCATAAACTCAACTAATTCACCAAAGAAAGGACGCTCGCTGTGTACTCCGTAAAAAGTCTCAGCATCACGCTTCGTCATTTGTGTTTTTTTCATAGCTACGATTCTGAAACCTGCAGCATTAATTTTTTCTAAAATTGCACCAGTATGTCCGTTTTCTACAGCATCTGGTTTAATCATTGTAAAAGTTCTATTTGTTGCCATTATTAAATGTAATAAATATCAGTATATGATAAATTTCTTAATTGTTGTTGATTATGCAAACTTTGCATAAATCGGCGCAAAAATACACTTTTTAATGTTATTAGCAAGTTAAGGGTATATTTGGTTGATTTCTTGTAAGATAGATTTGTTTTTACCGCGCATTTGAAAGGTTACTTTTTTAGTTTTTAAATCTAAAAGCAACGTTCCATAGCTTAAAGAATTTACAACATTTCCTATTCTAAAGTTGTTTTCTTCTGAAGAAAATGAAGAATAGGCATGTGTTAATCCACTTGATGTGAAATCTATAAGAGGATAAGTAAGTCCTTCAATAGTTGTTTTAGAAAATTCGGAAATATGCCTGTCTCCAGAAAGAAGAACTACGTTGGTGTTTTTAGCTTTTTTAATCAAACCGAATAATTTATCCACTTCATGAGGAAAGTTTCCCCATTTTTCAAAACCATGTTCTTTTGATAAGATTTGAATGCTACTTACTATTACAGTAAAAGTAGCAGAAGAGTTAGTAAGTTCATCTGTAAGCCATTTCCATTGCGTGTCGCCTAAAACAGTACCTTCGTTATATTTGTTAGGTTGAAAACGATGTCCGTTAGTACCTTTGGTAAGTGAAGTTCTAAAATAACGTGTATCTAAAACAATAACTTTAATGTTGCCATTACCTGTTTTAAAAACTTTAGAATGATAAACACCTTGTTGTTTCCTTCTAGGAGAGTTTTTCGGAATGTCCAAAAAGTCTAAAAATAATTGTTGGCTTTCATCTTTCATTTCAAATTCTACCCCTGCATCATTTTTTCCGTAATCATGATCATCCCAAGTAGCAAGAATTGGAACTTTGGTAGTTAGTTCTTTATATCCTTCAACCTTTTTTTGACTTTTATACATACGTTTCATTTTACGCATGTTATTAGTATCTGCATAAATATTATCACCACCCCATACCCATACATTAGGTTGAATCGATAAAATGTCTTCCCAAAAAGGATTATTAAGTCTCTGATTGTTACAAGATCCAAAAGCAATAGTAAATACTTCTTGACTAAAAGTAGTAGTTATACTTAGAGAAAAGAATAGTAAAAATGTAAATTTATAAGATTTCATAGAAGTTAAAATTTGAAGCGAAGAAACAAAAATAAATACATAAAAAGGTTAATATAGCATTAATTTGTATATTCGCCTTTTATGATTTTGAAACACTTTACAGAGCTACAAGAATTCTTGTCAGAACCTAGAAATATTGTAATAATTGGGCACAGAAACCCAGATGGAGACGCAATTGGTTCAACGTTAGGATTAAAACATTATTTAGATAAAAAAGGGCACACTACACAAGTGCTAATGCCAAACGAGTACCCTGATTTTTTACACTGGGTTCCCGGGTCAAAAACCGTAAAACGTTTTGACCGCCAAAACAATCAGTCTGTCAAAGCTTTAGCGAAATCTGATATTGTTTTTTTATTGGATTTTAATGCGTTGCATAGAGTAGGAAATGATATGCAAAACACGTTGGAGCAATATGAAAACGATTTTGCTTTGATAGACCATCATCAACAACCAGATGATTTCATGTATATGTATTCTGACACATCTATGTCTTCAACTTGTCAAATGGTATATAACTTTATTGAAATGATGGGAGGTGTAGAGCTGATAGATAAAAATATAGCAACTTGTTTATATACGGGAATTATGACTGACACAGGTTCTTTTCGTTTTAGATCTACAACCAGTACTACACATAGAATTATTGCTGATTTAATAGATAAGGGAGCTGAAAATGATAAGATTCATAGTAATGTGCATGATGCAAATTCTTACAATAGGTTATTGTTGTTAGGGCAAGCGCTGAGTAATATGAAGGTGTTACCAGAGTATAAAACTGCTTTTATTACTTTATCTGAAGAAGAAAAAAAACGTTTTCAGTACGAGAAAGGGGATACTGAAGGGGTAGTAAACTATGCATTATCTTTAAAAGGAATTGTATTTGCTGCCATTTTTATAGAAGATGAAGAACAGGGAATTGTAAAAATATCTTTTCGTTCAAAAGGGAAATTCTCTGTAAACCAGTTTGCACGTAATTATTTTAACGGAGGTGGACATGATAATGCGGCTGGAGGTAGAAGCGATGATAACATGGAAAATACGATAGCAAGATTTAAGTCGTTATTACCTACATACCAACAAGAGTTACAAGATTCTTATGAAGCATAAAATAATACTTTTTGTTCTTATAGCTTCGGTTGTGGTGTCGTGTAAAGAACCACAGGCGAGAAGACCAAAACAACACGGTACAACAAACTTTTATAAAGAGGTTCTTAAAGAGAATAAGAAGCTAAACGCTTTAGAGAAAAAACGTTTAGAAGAGTGGGTGGCTAAAGATACTGTTAAAGAGTATAAAACTTCACCTAACGGTTTTTGGTATACCTATATAACGAAAGATACTTTAAACTCAAATTCTCCGCAGTTTGAAGATTTAGTTATATTGTCTTATAATATAGCAGATCTTAATGGAGATATTCTTTATGAAACAAAGGAGAGAAGCTATAAAGTAGATAAAGAAGATTTTATTCCTGCATTACAAGATGGAATAAAGTTGATGAAAAAAGAAGAAACTATTACATTTGTCATTCCATCTTACAGAGCTTTTGGAGTAACAGGAGATGGAAATAAAATAGCTGTAAATCAGCCAATACAAAGTACAGTAACATTAATCGATATAAAATCAAAAAAAGAAGAATGAAGTTAACCAACATTTTAGCAGCTACAGTTGTAGGTTTATCAATTGTTTCATGTAGTAACGGTCAGTTCAAACAAAAAAGCTCATTAGCAACAGAGGTAGATTCTGTTAGTTATGCTATAGGGTTAGATATGGCTAATAAAATCAAAACGAATTTTGACGAAATGGATCAAGATTTATTTGTACAAGGTTTTAAAAACGGTATGGATTCTACAAATCTATTAGTAGAGTCAAAAGACGTAAACAATATCTTAAGAGCATTTTTTCAGAAGAAGCAACAAGAAAAAATGAAACAAATGCAAGAAGAGCAAGCTAAAAAAGCAGAAGCTGAATTTGGAGAAAACAAAAAGGCAGGAGAAGAATTTTTAGCAACAAATAAAGCTAAAGATGGAGTGAAAACTACAGAAAGTGGTTTACAGTATGTCGTTTTAAAAGAAGGTGAAGGTGAGGTTCCAACGGCAAACTCTAGAGTTAAAGTTCATTACCATGGAACTTTAATAGATGGAACTGTTTTTGATAGCTCAGTGGAAAGAGGTGAACCAACTGAATTTGGAGTAGGTCAAGTAATCAAAGGATGGACTGAAGGTTTACAGTTAATGAAGCCAGGAGCAAAATACAAGTTCTTTATCCCTCAAGAGTTAGCTTATGGTGCACAACAGAGAGGACAGCATATTAAACCTTTTTCAGCTTTAGTTTTTGAAGTAGAGTTGTTAGAAATAAAATAAATAAAACTTAAATAGTTGATAATTAATTAGGTTAGCACTTGTTGTTAACCTAATTAATTGTTTATAAGAGAATATAAAACGAAATAAATGAAATTATTTAAAATTGTATTTGTAGTATTTGTAGTGCTTACATCATGTAAATCAGCAAAATATCCTAATTTAGAAAACGGATTGTATGCAGATATTCAAACAAACAGAGGTGATATTTTAGTAAAGTTTTTTTACGATAAAGTTCCAATGACAGTAGCGAATTTTATAGCTTTGAGTGAAGGAACACATCCTAAAATGATAGATTCATTAAAAGGAACACCATTTTATGATGGTACGAAGTTTCATAGAGTAATTAAAGACTTTATGATACAAGGCGGGGATAGAACAGGAACAGGCAGTGGAGATGCAGGTTATACATTTGCTGATGAATTTCCAATGGATGAAGAAGGAAAACTGTTATATAAGCACGACGGACCAGGGGTGTTGTCTATGGCAAATTACTCAAGACCAGTTACGAATTCGAGTCAATTTTTTATTACACATAAAGCAACACCTTGGTTAGATGGTGGACATTCGGTTTTTGGTCGTGTTTTACAAGGTCAGTCAGTAGTAGATACCATTCAGAAGAATGACTATATAAAACAGATAGAAATTTTAAGAATAGGAGAAGATGCTACAAAGTTTGATGCGCCAGTAGTTTTCGAACAAGAGTTAGCAAACGTTGAGAAGAAAGAGGTTGAGAGAAAGAAAAAATTAGAAGAGTTAAAACAAAAATATCAAGAAGAGCAAGGAATTAATGATGCGATTACTACCGATTCTGGTTTGAAGATTTTATCTTTACAAAAAGGAAATGGGAAAAAAGTAAATCCAGCGTTACCAACTACAGCGCATTATACGTTGTATTTAGCAGATGGAAGAGAAATAGACTCTAGTTTAGATAAAGGAGAAGCTTTTGTTTTTACTGTTGATGATGAAAATTTTCCATTAATAGCAGGGTGGAAAGAAGGTGTGAAAACAATGAAAGAAGGAGATAAGGTACGATTGTTTATACCTTCTTATTTAGGATATGGAGATCGTAGAGTAGGACCAATACCTCCAAAGTCGGATTTAATTTTTGAAATAGAAGTATTAAAAGTAGGAAAGTAATCGTGATAGAAAATATTATACAAAAAGATAAAGAGCTTTTAATTTATCTTAATAGCTTAGGAAGTGAGCAATGGGATGGTTTTTGGTTAATAATAACGAATCAGTTTTATTGGACACCATTGTTTGCATTCTTGCTATTTTTAGTATTCAAGCAGTTTGGTTGGAAAAAAGGATTATTTACGATGGTTTTTATCGCTGTTTTAGTAACTTTTTCAGACCAATTTACAAATTTTATAAGAGGAGTTTTTGAGAGATTACGTCCTAATAACGATCCAGAAATAAAAGATGTTTTAAGAACTTTAATTAGACCTCAAAGCTATAGTTTTGTTTCAGGTCATGCAACTACTTCTACTGTAGTTACCGTATTTATAATTCTTCTTTTAAAGAAATATGTAAAATACATAAAATTTTTAGTTCTTTTTCCTTTAATTTTTGCCTACAGCAGATTGTACTTAGGTGTGCATTTTCCTGCAGATATTTTGGTAGGTTTTATTAATGGAAGTATCATAGGAAGCTTGGCTTATAAGTTATACATCTTTCTAGATAGTAAGTTTAATTTTTAATTATTATTCTGTTATTCTAGTGTGAAAATTTAGTGCTATTATGTACATCATTTAATAAGCTGTCTAACTTTTATGTATGCATAGGTGGACAGTTTTTTTTGTCTGTTATAAATTTATATAATGGTTTCTCCTAGTTTTTATCAATATATTATTAGTTTTTTTAAGAAGGAAAACAAAAGGTGTCTTTCAATACTTAACTTTTAATGGTTCGGTAATGTCCTTGCTCACGCTTTCTACAAGTATCTCATAGGTAAATGAGGTATTTTCTCTCTAAATGTGTTTTAAGTGTAATTTAAATAGTCTTAAACTTTAGATTTATTAGGTTCGTATACCATACTCGTGACTTATTTGAGAAGAAGTAAGTTAATCTATTTAAATTTTTAAACTCACTTATAATTTAAAGAAAAGTGACAGTCTTTTGAGTATGCTCTACATATTTTTTTAATTACACTCAAATTTTGGTGTAACGTTATTTCAGGACGGGACATGTAAAATAAAAAAAGCTTACGATTCGTAAGCTTTTTTTTCTTTAATCCCCTAAAAAAAAATCCGAAGCGAAAGCTTCGGACTTGCGGAGAAAGAGGGATTCGAACCCCCGGTCCTGTTACAGACAACGGTTTTCAAGACCGCCGCATTCGACCACTCTGCCATTTCTCCTGAGCGTCTCATCAGGTATTCCCTGATTGCGGGTGCAAATATATGACCTTTTTTCATTTCTAAAAAAGTTTTTTGCTACTTTTTTTAATAAAACTTAAGTCTAAAAAGTGTTGTGAAACGTAATGCTTTTGCTATCAATTAGTTTAGTGGTAAAATGAAAATTAAAAAAATAAAGAGTAAAAGAGAATGAGCCTAAAAAAGGACTATTATAACGAGTCAACCAATAATTATAAGAATGAAAATTATAGTTTTTTAGTAAATAAATTCTACCTTCGTTTAATAAATAGTAAGGTATGTTTAACTCATTCGGAAATATTTTAAAGCTAACTACATTTGGTGAGTCTCATGGAGTAGCAATTGGAGGTGTAATAGATGGATTCCCAGCAGGAATGAAAGTTGATTTTGATGACGTTCAGCAAGAATTAGATCGTCGTAAACCAGGACAGTCTAAAATAGTAACCCAGCGAAAAGAACCAGATACAGTTGAGTTTTTATCAGGTATTTTTGAAGGAGTGACTACAGGAGCATCAATAGGCTTTATAATCAAGAATACAAATCAAAAAAGTAAAGACTATAATCATAATACAGATGTGTACCGTCCTTCACATGCCGATTATACATATGATAAAAAATATGGAATTAGGGATTATAGAGGTGGTGGACGAACATCAGCAAGAGAAACAGCTAATTGGGTTGTGGCAGGGGCTTTAGCAAAACAGCTAATCAATCATATCAATATCAACGCATTTACATCATCAGTAGGAGATGTTTTTATGATGAAACCATACCAAGATTTAGATTTTTCTAAAACTGAAAGTAATATCGTCCGCTGCCCTGATGAAACTTCAGCAGAAAAAATGATTGATAAAATTCAGGAAATACGTAAAGCTGGAGATACTATTGGTGGAACGATAACCTGCGTAGCTCAAAATATACCTGTAGGGTTAGGAGAACCTATTTTTCATAAGTTACATGCAGAACTAGGAAAAGCAATGCTTTCTATCAATGCAGTAAAAGGTTTTGAATTTGGAAGTGGTTTTTGCGGAGCAAAAATGCAAGGTTCTGAACACAATGATATTTTCAATCCAGACGGAACAACGCAATCTAATTTGTCAGGAGGTATTCAAGGAGGAGTCTCTAATGGAATGGATATTTACTTCCGCGTAGCGTTTAAACCTGTAGCTACGATAATGCAAAACCAATCAACAATAAACTCAAAAGGAGAAGCTGCCGAAATACACGGAAAAGGACGACACGATCCTTGTGTAGTACCAAGAGCAGTACCTATAGTGGAAGCATTAACAGCTTTAGTACTTGCTGATTTTTGGTTAATGGACAAAACAAGGAGAATTTAAAAAACATTAATACCATTCAAAAGAATGGTGTTTTTTTTGTTTATAACAATTTTGCTTTTACCAATTATTCATCTTGTTTTAAAGTAACTTTACAAAGTCACTTCGGATGATTTTGGAACCCTATCGAAATTGTATCGAGAAATTCATGCAAACCTGTTCTCGATAAAGTCATTCTAAAGACAATTTTATAACGTTTTATTTAGATATGATTATGGACTACATTAAAGAGCGTGGTGCACAACATAACACACACAATAAATTTATACAACATCAACACGAGGTGTTAGATGATTTCTTAAACTATTGCGAAGTAGAAAACGAATCAGCACAATAATAAAACCACCTATTTAGAAATTTATCCTAAAACAATTCTTAATAAAGTAACAAGTCCAGATATTGGGTTTTCCTACTCAATGAATCCATATCAAGGTTGTGAGCACGGTTGTATTTATTGCTATGCACGTAATACACATGAATATTGGGGCTATTCAGTAGGATTAGATTTCGAACGTAAAATATTATATAAAGCAAATGCACCAGAATTATTAGAAAAAAAGCTATGGAGCCGTAATTGGCAACCCTAAAATATTATGTTCTCAGGAAATACAGACTGTTATCAACCGATAGAAAAAAACTTGAAATAACCCGAAAAATACTACAAGTACTATTAAAGATAAAGCATCCAGTAAGTATGATAACAAAAAATGCATTAATTCTTCGTGATTTAGATATTTTAAAAGAAATAGCAGCGTTGAATTTATTAAGAGTAAGTATATCTATCACTTCACTATCAGAAGAAACAAGAAGAATAGTGGAGCCAAGAACAGCAACTATCAAAAAAAGATTAGAAACAGTTAAAGTTCTAACAGAAAATAATATTCCAGCAAATGTAATGATGGCGCCAATTATTCCTTCAATTAACAGTCACGAAATATTACCATTAGTAAAAAAGGTAAGTGAGCAAGGAGCAACATCAGTAGGGTATACAATAGTGCATCTAAATGGAGCGGTTGGAGAAATTTTTACCAATTGGGTAAGAAAAACATATCCTGATAGAGCAAACAAAATACTACATCAAATAGAAGACACATATAAAGGATCGTTGAATGATTCACGTTATGGGAATAGGATGAGGGGAGAAGGTAAAATAGCAGAACAAATAAAGACACAATTTGAGTTGGCAAGAAAGCTATATTTAAAAAAGAAGAAAATACCTTCATTAGACTTTACTAAGTTTGATAAACACCAAACAAATCAAATCTCTCTATTTTAGATATTATATATTGTAAAAGCATTTTTCCTACAATATATATATAATGTATTTCACATAAGATGATTTGTTGGTGTTGGTTTTTCA
>NZ_JAKVUA010000028.1:0-28231 GCF_033978845.1 Tenacibaculum sp. 1B UA | reverse complement strand
GTTTTTCATTGTGACAGTTTGAATTTAAAGTTAGTAAATTCGAATTATTAACTGTCCTATTTTTTGGGAAGCCTACACAACAAACTATAATTTTACATAAAAAATATAAAGATCCAGATTTAACCATTGCTGATATAGCTAATATTACAAATCAACACCCTAAAAGAATTTCTTTTGTTATTAATGAAATTTCAAATAAAAACTTTAAAACTTTTATAAATGGTTTTAGAGTTAATGAAGCTATAGAAATTTTAAAAAGTAATAATTCAAAAAACTATAGTATTGAAGGTATTAGTTTAGAGGTTGGTTTTAAAAGTAAAAGTGCTTTTTATAGTGCCTTCAAGAAAGAAACTGGTACTACTCCTACTAATTATAAAAATAGCTTTTTCTAATATTTAACCTATAAAAACCTGTTTCTTTCATTTAAAAAAGAGTTAATTAAAGTTCTATTTTCTGATTTTCGAACTCATTATCTCTTTATCTTTCATATTTAAATGATTTAAAATATTGAGTTTTGCAAAAAATTAAAAATTAAAACTACATGAAAATTAAACATTTTTTAAAACCTCTATTTTTTTTATTTATCTCTATTATACTTACTAACTGCTCTAGTGAAGAAAACGAAATAGAAATAATACCAACTAGTTTCAATAATAGTAATAATTTTAATTATTTTATTAACCACAATAATACTCTTAAAATATATTTAAAAGGCACTTTTAAAGATGGTAATGATTTAGCTGATGTAACTGATAGGGGATTTGTATATGGAAAATCATCAAACCCTATTCCTAATGGCAACAATACTGTGGTTGCCGCAGGTCCTGCTGACAATATTACAGGTATAGTTGACAATTTACAAAAGGAAACAACTTATTATATTAGAGGTTATTTTAAACTAAGTGATAACACATATTTCTATGGAAATGAAATTAAAATAAACACTAGTATAGACGCTAGTGAAACTAGATCAATTAGCATGAAAATCAAACCGAAACTATTCTTTAAAAACTCAGAAGGTATTACCCCAGAATTAGAAGTAATTTCTATAGAAAAAGAATCTCCTAAAGAAATTGGTTTTGAATATAGTGTAAATGAAGATTTTTCTAACAGCTCTATAGCCTTAGATACTGATGTATCTGGTAATATTTTTAAAAATATTTATACTGAATTTATTGAAGAATTAACACCTGAAACCACTTATTACTTTAGACCTTATGCTAAATACAATGATGGTAGTGTTACAAATGGAGGAACTAGTGTTGCTTCTTTTACAACAAATAAAGCATTTTAATTAAAAAAAATATTTTCTGACTAGTGCTAAATAATTATTACAGTTATTTAGTACTGGTCGTTATTTTTTCTTTTATACCTAAAAAATAAACGCCTATTCTAAAAACGATTTAATCTACAATTTTTCTAGTAACTTGCTGTAGAACAATAACACATACAAGTGAAAGATACCAAAACTACTTCGTCTTTAAAACTTCCTTTTCTGTTTGATGCAGATAAACTACTCCATGATTATTCTTTAGTTGTAAATCAACATTGGATTCCTCATTTCAACACATCTGGATATCAAGGTGAGTGGAAAGCAATCTCTTTGTATGCTGGCAATGGTGATGCTTCTAATATTTTTGCTTTTCAAAATGATAATAGTACTATTAAGGAAACTCCGATAATGAATGATTGCAATTATTTTAGAGAGGTTATCAACTCTTTTCAATGTCCTATTTTATCTGCTCGCTTATTACGCTTGAATGTTGGTGCAGAAATTAAACCTCATCGTGACTACAAACTAGGTTATGAAAATGGTAACTTTCGCTTACATATTCCGATTATTACGAATAATAAGGTTGAATTTATTTTAAATGATGAACAATTGAAAATGTTACCTGGTGAATGTTGGTATACGAATGTAAATTATATACATTCAGTTACTAATAAAGGAAATGAAGACCGTATTCATTTAGTTATCGATGCTGAAAGGAACGAATGGTCTGATACTTTATTTTTTTCGCTTGCTCCAAAAGAAAGTTTTCAACCTAAACAAGAAGAAATTGATTCACCAGAAACAATACACCTTATCCTAAACGAGCTAAAACGTAGCAATGAACCTGCTTCGAAAAAACTTATTAATGAAATGGAACAGAAGTTATCAAAGCTTACATCAAAATAAACAACTCTTATAATAGCTTGTAATGAATTTAAAAAAAGAGTTACTACGTATTACTTCTAAATTCTTTGATGAAACATCTAATTATTCTTCTGCTTTAAAAGAGTATAAACAATTACTCTTTAGAATTTCAAATGAAGCTATAAATAATGAAGAGCATCGAAATAATGTTCAACTTGAAAATGGTGTAGCAATAGGTACTTTATGGGCAGCTAATTGCCTTGATGATTTAAAAAGAACTCTAAAATTTATCAAAGGAATTGATATTGCTATTCAAGAGAAGATCCATCAAAAAGACTCATTACATATACTTTATGCGGGTACTGGTCCTTTTGCTTCGCTTATACTTCCTTTTGTGTTAAAGTATGCTGACTTCAATATAACATACTCATTTTTAGAGATAAACCCTCTGAGTTTTGAAATTTTAAAAAGTACAATTAAAAAACTAGATTTAGAAAACCATAATATCAACTTTATAAATCAAGACGCTACAAAATATCAATTCCCTAAGAACTTTTCTCCAGATATTATTATAAGTGAGACGATGCAACGTGCATTGGATAGTGAGCAACAAGTTTCTGTTTTTTATAATTTAATGAGGCAGTCTAATTCAGATACTGCTTTTATTCCTGAGAAAATTACATTAGCTATTGGTACTAGCTCTTACAAAAACGACGAACCTAGCATTCAACAAAAATATTATCGTGAACATCATAAGGTTTTTGAAGTTAGTAAAAAAGCCCTGAATTCGGGTGAGTGGTTGTTTGAAAAAAAATCGAATAAATTAGGTTTTACTGAAAAACGTACAATTTTAAGAAAGAAAGAACTTTCTACAGCTAGTGAAATTGTAGTGATGACAGAAATTACAATTTATAAAAGCGAGAAGCTTTTTGTAAACGACAGTGGTTTAACCGCTCCTAAATACATTAAAGATATTTCCAATAACAAAAAAGAACGCTTAATTATAGAGTCTCAGTATGTAGTTGGTTCTGAGCCTAAACTTGAATTAAAAATTATTTAAACAAATTTCAGTTTCACTCCTTTTTTCTCAGCATATATTTTTGCTGCTTCTTCTAGCTCCAAGTTTTTTTCTTTAAACTCTTCAAAACTTCTGACTTTAAACTCTTTAATTAACTGATTAATTTCTTGTTTAGTTTTTCCCTCATCATACATATATGCTATTTCTGCATAGTCCTTTTTATAAAAGTCTATACAAAACTCAAACAATTCAATTGAAGCATTTATTAAATCTTTTGAGTCTTCGTTTACTTCTAAGTTCTGAATGTCTCTTAAACTTCTTTCAAGGTTTGGTATGGTAACTCTATGAAGATATTGAGAATATGTCGCTGCATATTCTTCTCCATCATTATCATAGTACTTTAAATATTCATTTTTTTGTAATTCTTTAAGTTGTTTAAAATATCCTATACCATAATTAACAGTTAATAAATTAGCTTTTAGTACTGTTTTTTCAACTACCCTTTGCGGAGTTTCTTTCTGACACCCTATAAACAATATACATACTACAATTACCCCTAAAATATTATTTACCCTTTTCATTTCAAATATCTTTTATCAGGTTATAAAATAAATTCTTGACGTTTATGTAAAAACATTGCAAACAAGGCTTTTTTTGATTTTTTGATAGAAACCCCACACCCCTACCTTATTTAAGCCTTAGTTTACAATGCTATATTTTTCTCCTTCTTTATTTAGTTAGCTTATATAAAGATGAATGAAGCAACAATCATCCACACTCCTACAGCTATTCCTAATAATCCTAACTTTCCTTGTTTCGGTGCAATCTTCCCTCTCAATATTTCTGCTTTTTCTCTAGCTTCAGGGTTTTTTGATAATAATAATTTGTTTATCATTCCGTATCCTAACATAAAACCTAAGACTGCTTCAACTACGCTACCTGCTAAGAAAGTTACCCACCAAATTGGTGCTGTAGTTAACCAACCTAAGTTTAAAATAGCTGAAATTATTCCCCAAATTCCCCAAATACAGAAAATAAGACCAATCCAACCTTGGTAAGGTTCTATTTTTTCTAATAATTCTTTAGCATTAGGTTTTTTTGATAAGATTAAAGACGGCACTGCTACGATGCTTAAAAATACTAATGAGATTCCGTAAATCATGTTTAATTAAAATTTAAATGGTTTATATATTTATTTTTATTATTTATGAATTAAAAGTGCTGAAGAAAACATAAACAGCATTAAAAAAGTTACGATGATAAGTCCTGAAAACATCCACCAAGGAGTTTTACTTGTTTGCTTATATTCTTTTGCCTTTCGTTGTAAATCTGGTGGCATTTGACTTTTGCTCATTTCCTGTTTACAATGACCACAAATACTATATGTTTTTTTATATAATGGAATAACAGGAATCCAAAATATATGTACATACAATCTGTTTACTTGAATAAACAATCGTTCTGGTGTATTGCAATAACTACAACTATGATTGTTTACTGGCTGTATACTTATTTTGGCTTCTCGCCACCCAAAAATGACCATAACTTTATTACTTAATAATTATGGTACAAAGATGCGTTGGAAGTGATTCTTAAAATAGACTGAAACTAGTGAAAGTTACTACCCTGTTTTCAGGGGGTAGTAAAATTACTACTCTACTAAGCCCAGTTTTATTGCGTATTTTGTTAATCCTGCTAGGTTTTTTACGTTGAGTTTAGATATTAAGTTTTTTCTATAACTCTCAATAGTATGCTTACTTAAAAAGAGTTTATCTGCAATTTCTTGTGTAGTATATTCTTCTGCAATTAATTTAAGTACATCTTTCTCTCTAGTTGTTAACATTATTGAAGTTTCCTTTTTTTTATTAAAAACATTATCCATGTAAGCTTCTCGTACAGATTGTGAAAAGTATTTTTCTCCATTAAGAATAGTTTGTACTGCTTGTAGCAATTCAGATTGTGTTGCATTTTTAGATAAATACCCATCAACATTATTTTTAATTAATGTATCTATCATTCCTGCATCTGTATGCATACTAACTATTAATGTTTTAATATCTGAACGTTCTTTTTTTATATAATCGTTTAACGTAATACCATCTATATCTGGCATAGAAATATCACTAATAACAACATCTATATGTTGATCTGGATTTGTTTTTATATACTTTATTACATTTTCACCACTATTTGCTGTAAGTAAGATATTGTAAACATCTTCATTCTTAAAAATGTTTAACAATCCATCTAAAAACATTTTATGGTCATCAACTAAAATAATATTGTAAGTCATAGTGTATATTAATTTAAAGGCACATTTATATCTATTACTGTTCCTCTACTTGGAAAAGAGTTTATTAAAATATTCCCTTTAATTGTTTTTAATCTGTCTTTTAAATTTTGAAAACCTAGTCCGTATTTTACTTTTTCTTGATCAAAACCAACACCGTCATCTTCAAAAAGCAATTGTATTGTACTATTAAATATAGAAAGTTGAATGTCAATTTGTGTTCCTTTTGCGTGTTTTAAAGCATTAGTTAATAATTCTTGAATTATTTTATAAAGCTCCACTTTTAAATTCTCATTCACTTGGTCAACTTCTTCTACTGGATGTATTTGTAACGTTATTTGTTCTTTAGATAGTGCTTTTACATTATTTATATATTCTGTTATTATTGTTGTAAAAGCAGAATCTTTAAACTTTTTAGGCATTAAATTATGAGATAACTCTCTTACCTGATTATAGGTTTCATCTACTTGTTTAATTATGCTTTCTTCCTCTAATTTACTCTTGTTTGATAGTTGTAACTTTATGGTTGCTAAATTCCCTCCGATACTATCGTGCAACTCTCTAGCAATACGCTTCCTTTCATTATTCTGCCCTTCTAATGATGCTTTTACTAACTTTAATTCTTGGTCTTTAAGTAACGTAGTTATTTTTTGTTTATTTACTTCTTCTAAAGTCTTATTAAGTTTACTTTGTGTTTGAAGCTTTTGATAGTACACATATAATAAAGCAAGTACAGGTATTAATACAATAAGAAAGGCTATTAGTATGTATGCTTTCATTGTTTTTTGTCGCTCAATCTCTTGCTTTTGTTCTAATGTTTTATACTGTACTTCAAGCTCATTTACTTGCTGTTTATTTTGACTTACTAAAATTTCATTATTAACACGATTTAACTGTGTCATTAAAGCATGTGCATTTTTATAGTCCCCTGTTTCAGCATAAGCATTTTGAAGACCTAAAACAGCTCTTCTTTCTATTTCTAAATTTCCCCATTGTATGGAGTTTATATATACTGTAGAAAGTATTTTCTTAGCATTTTCATAATCTTTTCCTTTTAAATAAAAACTACCTATTATGTTTCCCGCCTTAGCATATAAGGTATAGAACCCTCTGGATAACGATTCGTTAAAAACATTATAACAAAGATCTAATGCTTCTGTTGTTTTATTTTCTTTTTGTAATATTCTACCGAGCCATAGGTCGGTTTTTAACGTCCTTTTCACAAAACCATCTGACACATAAAATAGTTTTGCCTTGTTATAATTTTCTTTTGCTTTTTCTAGCCTATTCTTTGTATAATAAATAAAACCTAGTTCAAAAAAAGCATCATGTTTTAATTTTTCGTTAGGGGCATTTTCAATACATGTTTCTATAATTTCCTTTCCTTCTTTTTCATTTCCTCTTAAATACTTCACTACTCCTAATCCTATTCTATTTTTAACAAATAATTCATCATTCGGTTTATTATTTGAGTGCTCTATTCCTTTAAAATACCATTTCAAAGCTTCATCAAAAAGTCCCTTTTCTAACTTTCCTTCAGCCACTACACTAGAAACCTTAGATAAATGCTTTTCTTTATTTATTAATTTATTCTTAGTTGTTTCTGTATACAGTTTACTTCCATAGTATATTATGGAGTCTAAGTTCCCTTTTTCTCTATGAAATTCTATAAGATCAAATGTAGCATCGTATTTAACTTTGAAATTTTTTGCCTTATTTATTTTTGAAAAAAGGGAGTCATGTGGAATTGTGGGATTTACTCCAAAGGCTTTAAAACCTTGTACTCCTCCCGACTGCGACATTCCTTTTAAAGCGAAAAACAAAAAAACTGCGATTATAACTTGTTTTATAAACGACAGCCTTATTTTTCTTCTTAAGTAACCTATTCTCATATCAATTATTAAGTCTTTTTTCTAAACAATTAGAACTGCTAAAATTACATAACATTTTTATTTTCTTATTAACTATTAACAACTTTATTCTTTTTAAACACTAACCCTTAAAGCCAGAGTACATAAACAATTGTTATTCTTTTATAAAATTTTATCTTCAAATTTTTTATTAGTTAGGAAACCTAACTATATTTGTAATGAAATTTAAAATCAATATAATATGAGTAAGTCTATTTTTTATCACGCAGGTTGCCCTGTTTGTGTAAGCACAGAACAAGACATTATAAACCTAATTGGTTCTGATAATGTTGAAATCGTTCACTTTGGTGAAGATAAAAGTCGAATTTCAGAAGCTGAAGGTTCAGGTGTAAAGTCTGTTCCTGCTTTGGTTACTCCTACTGGGAATGTTCTCCATATTAATTTTGGAGCTTCAATTGAAGATGTTAAAGGATAATTTTTTTCGCTCTACAAAGTTAGTATTCCTAACTTTGTAGAGCTTTTTGATATTTTAAATTATATAAAATGGAAGTAGCTGTTTGGGATACTTATGTAACAAAAAAAGATAATACACAAATGCATTTTGATATTATTGTGCCTTCAAGCATTAAAGACACAACCATTATTTTCAACTATGGTAAGGAGTATTTAAAAACTAAAGGACTAGAAAACCTTGAACTATCTTCAAAAGAATGTGTATTTTGCCATATTGAAATACTCAAACCCGAATGGGGAGATGCTATACATAAAAAAGGGTGTTTTATTTACGAAATGGAAAACTGTAATTAATGAAATCTCCTTTTGACTTAAACCAGCAAAACACTAAAATTGAAAGTAAAATAGTTGTGGCTTTAGAACGAATTTCTGAAGCTTTTAGAGTACTTCTTTGGAGCGAAAGCAAGGAGAACTCTTTAAGCCCTATCCAAATTCAAATTCTAATTTTTTTACTGTTTCATTCAGAAGAAAAATGTAAAGTGAGTTATTTAGCTGAAGAGTTCAACATGACTAAAGCTACTATTAGTGATAGTATTAGGGTTTTATTAAAAAAAGAATTAGTTCAAAAGTTTCATAATCCTAACGATACTAGAAGTTATATTATTGGTTTAACTGAGCAAGGAAAACAAATAGCTGAGAAATCAGCCAACTTCACTTTTAATATTGAGAAACCTTTGAGTTCATTCCCTGAAGACCAAAAGAAAGACATACTAGCAGGGCTTTTAAAAGTAATATATCAACTAAATCAAGCAGGAGTTATAACGATTCAAAGAATGTGCTATACTTGTTCTTATTACCAACATGAAAACAACGAACATTTTTGTAAACTTTTACAATCTAAACTAGCTTCTAAAGAGTTAAGAATTGATTGTCCTGAACACGAATTTAAGAGTTAATACTTTAAAGCGTCAACTTTACTTTTTAAGGATATGCTAAAAAACTAATTTTATTACATACAACCTTTTATTTTTGACAAAAAACACAAATGGCTATACATAACTTAATTCTTCAATCGAAAGAAACAACTATAAAACTAGATGAAATTCATCTTAGTAATGAAAACAAAAATAAGCTACAGCAACTACTAAAAGAATTTAAACACGTTACTGTTTTAGATAAATACAAGCTGCCTGTTGATAATAAAGTTTTATTATTTGGACATACTGGTTGCGGTAAAACTACCACAGCTAAGGCTATTGCCAAAAAGCTTGATAAAAAAATTATCATACTTAATTTGGGGAGCATTGTTTCTTCAAAACTAGGAGAAACAGCTAAAAATATTTCCGAAGTTTTTAAAAAAACTACAAGAGAAAGTGCTGTGCTTTTTTTAGATGAATTTGATTACATTGGTAAAGCTCGTGATTATGATAGCAAAGACTCTAGCGAGATGAAACGATTGGTAAATACTGTAATACAATTAATAGATCAACTTCCAAATGACGTTTTATTAATCGCTGCTACCAATCACTCTAGTGTTATTGATACTGCACTTTTAAGACGCTTTCAACTAAAACTTAAATTTGAAGCACCTAGTGAATCAGACTTAGACAGCTATTACGAAGCGTTATTACAACGGTTTCCTGAAGAGTTTAGAAAGGTAACTCGTGTGTACGGTATATCGTATGCAGAAGCTAAAGACATTACTTTTCGAGCTGTAAAAAATAAAATTATTGAAAAAGAAGAACTAAATAGTCAATTAGTAAATGGATAATATTCAAAATAACCTCAACATTATTCGCCAAAGAATACAATTTGCATGTAAAAAAGCAAATAGAAACTCAAAAGATGTTCGTTTATTGTTAGCTACTAAGACGGTAGATACAGATAAAATAAACTTTGCTTTAGAACAAGGAGAAAACCTAGTTGGTGAAAACAAAGTACAAGAATTAAAACAAAAATGTAATGCTATAAAACATTTACAACCTGAAGTTCATTTTATCGGTCATTTACAAAGTAACAAGATTAAAGAAGTTATAAAATGGGCTAGCTGTATTGAATCTATCGATCGCTTATCAGTTGCTCAAAAATTACATCAACGTTTAACTTTTGAAGAAAAAGAAATTGATGTCTACATACAAGTAAACACCTCTTTTGAAGAAAGTAAGTTTGGGGCTAAACCAGAAGAAACTATTGAATTAGTAAAAAAGATATCTGAATTCAAAAATATTCATATCAAAGGGTTAATGACTATTGGTTTACTAAGCTCGGAATCAGATGAAGTTCGAAAATGTTTCCAGCTTTTAAAGCAACTTCAAGAAGAAATCAAGTCACTACAAATTCCTAATGTAGAAATGAATGAACTCTCTATGGGAATGAGTGGTGATTTAGAAATTGCTCTTGAAGAAGGCGCTACTATTATACGTGTTGGAACAGCTATTTTTGGAGAACGAATATATCCTGACAGCTATTACTGGAACGAAGCAAAAAGTAACGCTTAGTTTTTCTGTACTTTTTTCAGGTTTAACAAATCAATCGGATTAATTCCTAAACCGGTAATATTTCTCTGTGTAAAACGAATTACCTCATCATAATATAACGGTACAATTGGCGCTTCTGCAATAATGATACTATCCATTTTTTGGTATAACCTGTAACGTTTTTTTACATCCACTTCTTTGATGCATTGCTCGTACAAAGTATCAAAAAGCTCATTTTTAAAATGCGTATAATTGGGTCCATTAGACGTAAAGTTTTTACTGTAAAAAAGTGACATATAATTTTCAGCATCAGGATAATCTGCAATCCAACTTGCTCTAAAAATAGGCAACTTTCCATTTGCTTTTCCTTGGCGCAAGGTTGAAGGCGGAATTACATCTACTTTAGTAGCTATCCCTATTTTTTGTAACTCACGTTGAATAAACTCGCACAAGTCTAGATAATTGCTGTTCGTTGTAATAGCTATTTGTGGATTCTCATTTCCTGTTTCTTCTTTGTATTGCACTACTAACTTCTTTGCTTCTTCAGGGTTGTATGAATATCCTTGTTGGTTATTGAATGAAGGTAATCCTTTAGGAATAAATCCACTTGTAGCAGGGTTACCGATTCCGTTTCTCAAAAATTTTATCATCTTCTCCCTATCAAAACCATAATTAATGGCTTGTCGTATCAGTTTTGATTTTGTTGGATGCTCCTCTTCTCCATCTAAATATATTCCTAAATATTCTGTGTTTAAATACGCTCCTGTTTCCATGTTAATTTTAGAAGCATATTTCTCTTTTAAAGTTCCATCAGTGTTTAGAATATCATCTTTATACGAAGCATCCAAACTCTTCATAAAGTCAATATTTCCTTGAATAAACTGTAAAAATTCACTTTGTTTATCTGGTAAAAAAGTAACAGCTACTGCTTCTAAATACGGAAGTTGTTTTCCTTTTTCATCCTTTTCAAAATAGAGTGGATTTTTTCTCAATACCAACTTGGTATTTTCAACCCAAAGTTTAAAATGAAAAGGTCCTGTTCCTATCGGATTTGCTCTAAACTCATTCCCAAAATAATCAACAGCTTCTTTTGGTACAACCGAACAATATTTCATAGCAAGCAATCCTAAAAAAGGTGGAAAAGGTTGCTTTAAATTGATGGTAAAAACTGAATCGCTCTCTGCGTTGAAACTAGCAACATTTTGTAATACCCATCCTCCTGGAGACGCTACATTCTTATCAAGTAATCGATTAAAAGAATATTCAAAGTCTTGGGCTATTACATTTCTCGTAGAATCTTTTCCAAATAATTCATGCTTATGAAATAACACGTCATTTCTTAACTCAAACTGATACGTTTTTCCATCTTCAGAAATTGTCCAATTCTTAGCTATCGAAGGTTGTACTTGTAGACTATCATCCAGTTCTACCAATCCATTATATAGTTGGTTGACTCCCCAAATATTTCGCTGATCTTTTGCAAAAGCAGGATCTAATGAGGTAATATTTGAGTGCTCATTATAACGAAAAACCTGATTGTTTGTATATTTTGATTTCTTTTTAGTACAAGAAAAAAGAAACAATAAGGCTATTAATACAACTACTTTATTTCTTTTTACGTTTATTTTTATAGTAGGTTTTATCTGCAATGTATATGGTTTTAGAAACTTCTGCAAAAACAACAGTTTTATCTTGGTTCGTTATTTTAATATCTTTTATTAAATTGATTTCCTGTTCATTTTTAACCTGCTTTTTTATTTGTTTTATTTCATCTTCAGAAAAAATAAAATCTACATAAGCGTCTTGCTTTACAGGTCTTTTAAATAATATTGTTGCAGCTTTATCCCAAACTACATAAGTATCTCCAAGAATATTTATTAACTGAATCATAAAAATAGGATCGGTTGCAGAAAATAAGCTTCCTCCAAAAATAGATCCTACGTAATTCTTATTCTTGTACGTAATAGGAATTTTCACTTGCGCTTTCAATAAATCTTCAGAAACATAATTTATTTTCCCAGTAGATCTTCTATACATGGGAGAAATATTGAATCCGTACTTAAAAATAGTACTTTGTTTAAAAAACCTTTTTAAAAAATTAGAAATTGTTGCGTACATACCTATCCTTTTTCAAAACCATACTCTCGTTCTACTTTACATATACGTAGTTGATATTTTTTATACCACTTTTCTCTTCCTATGTTTCTAGCTTCAATATGCTCTACATTATTTTTCCACTTAACAATAGCGTCCAAACTTTCCCAATAAGAAACCGTAATCCCTACATCGCTTCTTGTAGATTCAATACCTAAATACCCTTCTTGTTCCTTAGCTAAGTTGTCCATTTTTTCAGCCATTTCATAATATCCTTCTCTATCATCTGAAAGAGTTGTCGTGAAAATTACTGCGTAATACGGAGGTTTTAAATTATCTACTATCATAAAATTAGTTCATATTTAGTTTCTGGTAAGCCAATATCATCACTTATAAATTTCTCTATAGCAACAAAATTGAATCGCTCTAATATTTTAGCAGAAGCAACATTTTCATCCACCACACACCCTATAAGTTTTTTCATTCCTATAGATTTACAGTACTGTATTAATCCTTCACAAAGTTCAGTTGCAAAACCATTTCCCCAGTATCGTTCTATAAACCGATATCCTATTTCATCATTGCCTTCTTCATCTTTTACCAAAGCAACCGTGCCTACAAATTCATTGTCTGACTTACGCTCTATGGCATAAATCCAAAAATCATTTTCTTTATTAATATATCGTGCTATAAGCTGTTCTAAATCCTCTTTGCTTTCTTCTAAATTTTTAGGTTCTCCAGTGGCGTATTGCAATACTTTCGGATTACTTTCCAGCTCATAAAAAGGCTCTATATCAACAACTTGAAGCTTTCTAACAAGTAATCTTTTCGTTTCAAAAATCATGAATATTATCGTACTTTTGCAAACCCAAAACTGTTTTAAGCAGTAGTAGATTAAATAAACTATACGAACTTCTAAAAAATTAAAGACTTGTACAAGGCTTTTGTTTTTTATTTAGGATAGAGAAAAGATGAATGTAGACAAAAAAGTAGCTTTTTACACCTTAGGTTGTAAATTAAATTTTTCTGAAACCTCAACCATTGCCAGAAACTTTGTTAATGAAGGGTTTGAGCGTGTTGAGTTTGAAGAGGAAGCAGATATATATGTGATTAATACTTGTTCTGTAACAGACAATGCTGATAAACGTTTTAAAAGTATTGTAAAATCTGCTTTGAAGAAAAATGAAGAGGCTTTTGTTATTGGTGTAGGATGTTACGCACAATTAAAACCAGAAGAATTAGCTGCTGTTGATGGTGTAGATTTAGTATTAGGTGCTACTGAAAAGTTTAATGTAACTAGCTATATCAACGACTTAGCCAAAAATGATATTGGTGAAGTACATTCTTGCGAAATTGAAGATGCCGATTTTTATGTAGGCTCTTATTCTATTGGAGATCGTACCCGTGCTTTCTTAAAAGTGCAAGATGGTTGTGACTACAAATGTACTTACTGTACGATACCGCTAGCTCGTGGAATTTCTCGAAGTGACACCTTAGAAAACGTATTAAAAAACGCCAAAGAGATTTCAGAAAAAGGAATTAAAGAAATCGTTTTAACAGGAGTAAATATTGGCGACTACGGAAAAGGTGAATTCGGTAACAAAAAGCACGAACATACCTTTTTAGAGTTAGTACAAGCTCTTGATAAAGTGGATGGAATTAATCGTTTACGAATCTCTTCAATTGAGCCTAATTTATTAAAAGATGAAACAATTGATTTTGTTTCCAACTCAAATACGTTTGTTCCTCATTTTCACATTCCACTACAATCAGGAAGTGACACACTTTTAAAGAAAATGAAGCGTCGTTACTTGCGAAAAGTATACACCGATAGAGTTGCAAAAATTAAGGAAGTAATGCCCAACGCTTGTATTGGTGTAGATGTTATTGTTGGTTTCCCTGGTGAAACAGATGAATTGTTTTTAGAAACCTATAACTATTTAGCTGATTTAGATATTTCTTACTTACATGTTTTCACATACTCTGAAAGACCAAATACTGAAGCTGTTGAAATGGATGGTGTGGTTCCAAAGAAAACACGTGCAAAACGAAGTAAAATGCTGCGCGGATTATCTGTTAAAAAACGTAGAGCTTTTTATGAAAGTCAGTTAGGGAATACACTAACCGTATTGTTTGAAAGCGAAAACAAAGAAGGGTATATTCATGGATTTACCGAAAACTATGTAAAAGTTAAAGCTCCTTGGAATCCTGAATTAGTAAATACATTACATACAGTTACGTTAACAAAAATTGATGAAGACGGTTTAGTACGCTTTGATTTTGTAGATACTGAAGTTATTGCTTAACTTGTCAACTAGTTCACTCAATCAAAAAAACTCACCTATGAAATATCTACTATATTCTTTTTTAGCCTTAGGAATCTCTTGTGGTATTCCTAAAAAAGGTTCTGAAACCAAATTAACAGAGCCAATAGAAAAAGAAACAATTATTAAAGAAGAAGTTACAAAACCTATAGCTTCTCAAAACGAGTTAATTGTTGTTCTTAAAAATGCTAAAAGTATTGATGATGTAAAATCACTTATAAAAAACAGCGGTTTAACTTGGAGTAAAATGGCTTATGAAACAGATGCTTCAAAAATAGCTATTGTTGAAGTCCCGGAAGGGAAACGTGATTTTTGGATTGATAAATTACAAGAAAGTGGTGAGTTCAGATTGATTGATGCCAACACGGATGAAAAATTAACTAACATTATTTCCGAAGAGAAAAATAATCTTTTAAGGATTACTAAAACTCAATGTTTTGGTGACTGCCCAGTATATACTGTTTCTATTGATAAAGAAGGAAACGTAGTTTATAACGGTGTGGAATATGTACTTGTAAAAGGTATTCAGAAATTTACGCTTTCTGAAAAACAACTACAAGAGTTAAACAAAAAACTTACTAAAAAGGATTTTAAAAGTTTTAAAGACGCATATAACAATCCTAGAATACCTGATTTATCTAGTACCTATATAGTTCATGATGGAAAACAAATCTTAATTCGTTTATGGAAAGATATTCCTGATGAACTTATTGATATACATGAATATATAGATGGTATTTTATTAGACAAAAAGTTTATTGAATAATGCCTAAAACTCACCTATATTTTGTTCCTGGTTTAGCCGCCAATACCAAAATATTTGAGCGTATTTCTTTACCAAAGGAACATTTTGAATTACACTTTTTAGATTGGATGATTCCAACATCTATCGATGAAAGTATTGAAGAATATGCCGAACGATTATGTGCTAAAATCCAACACAAAAACCCTGTGTTAATTGGAGTTTCTTTTGGAGGTATTATGGTACAGGAAATGAGTAAAATTATTGATTGCAAAAAAATAATCATAATATCAAGTGTTAAAAGCAATAAAGAGTTTCCTAAACGTTTTAAACTAGTACAAGTAACAAAAGCCTATAAACTTTTCCCTTCAAAAGTTATTTCAAATATTGAAAGTTACGAACGCTACTTTTTTAATGATTATTTAAAAAAACGAGCTGAGTTATATAAAATATATTTATCAATAAGAGATAAAAAGTATTTGCAATGGGCTATATATAATGTATTGCACTGGAAACAAAAAGAATCAATTCCTGGTATAATACACATTCATGGAAAAAAAGATGAAGTTTTTCCTATAAAATATATTAAAAACGCAATTGAAGTTGAAAATGGTACACATGTAATGATACTTAATAAGGCAAAAACTATTTCTAAAATATTAAAAAAGGAATGTTTTTTGATGAATTAAAACCATTACTCAACATAAGACAAAACTAAAAGAAAAATGAACAAATCAATCCGCTTCTTATCTATCTTAACTATAGTATTTCTTGGAATTTTATTTACCAATACTATAAGTAAATCAAACGAACCTACCATTAAAAATGTGTCAGAAAGCTACGAAGTTAAAGCTTTAAAACTACCTAACGATTTAAATTTAGCTGGAGAACGAGTTCCTATTGAAAAACCTGACATTAGAGAACGAATGGATCGAGAGCTTTTAGTAAACACCTATTGGCAGTCTAATGGATTGTTACTTATAAAACGTGCTAATAAATACTTTCCTATTTTAGAACCTCTACTAGAAAAATATGGCTTACCTGACGATTTTAAATTTTTAGCCTTGGCTGAAAGTGGATTTATTGATGAAACATCACATGTAGGAGCAGCTGGTATGTGGCACTTTATGAAGCAAACAGGTAGAGAGTATGGGTTAGAAATTAACAGCAACGTTGATGAACGTTACCATATAGAAAAATCTACCAAAGTAGCTGCTGAATACTTAAAAAAATCAAAAGAGCGTTTTGGTTCTTGGACACTTGCAGCAGCTGCTTATAACGCTGGTAACTATGGAATTTCTAAAAGATTAGATGCTCAAGGGGTAACTAGCTACTATGATGCTTTATTACCTGATGAGACTGAACGTTATGTTTTTAGAGTCTTAGCCTTAAAAGAAATTATTTCTAATCCTAAAGAGTATGGTTTTGTTTTCGACCAAGAAGATTTATATACACTACCTGAAACATATACAGTAAAAGTAGATACTGCCATTAGTAACATTGCTTTATTTGCTAAAAAGTTTGGAACCACTTACAAGGAACTTAAATTACATAATTCTTGGTTACGAGAAAATAAGTTAAATAACCGTAGTAGAAAATTATACGAAATTAAAATTCCTGTTAAATAGCAGGAACAAACACTTTTAGTTTTTTACATTTTATTTTTAGCTGGGTGGTATATCCAAAAATAACGTAACAACCATTTATAAAACTTTTTTTACTCTACCTACAATTCTAGAGTCTAATTGTACTTTAATTCCGTGAGGATGAGTCGCTGATTTGGTTAAAATTTTACTTACTACACCACTTGTTAATTCACCCGTTCTTTGATGGTGTTTCTGTACAACTTCAACCTTTGCTCCTATGGTAATATCTTTTTTATGGTTACCGTTTTTCATTTTATTAAATTATTTTTAAATACATTAAATAAGAAAGCCTATCAATATTGATAGGCTTTACTCATTAAAAAATTAACTAGTAATAAATATATATTATAATACTCGTACGTTTACTGCGTTTAATCCTTTTTTTCCATCTTGTAAATCGAATTCAACCTCGTCGTTTTCACGAACTTCGTCGATTAATCCTGAAACATGTACAAAATGTTCTTTGTTTGATCCTTCTTCTGTAATAAATCCAAATCCTTTTGATTCGTTGAAGAATTTTACTATACCTTTATTCATTATAAAAAATTATGTGTTGTTTACTTAAGTGTCAACAACATTTATTGTGTTGCAAATGTAGTGCCAAATTTTTTAATAACACATAAAATACTCATTTTCTTTCACTTAATAAGTAAAAAAGCTCATTCTTTCGAATGAGCTTTTTTACTTTTCTTCATAACTTATTTTCTATTGAAAATCAGTGTTTAATTTAATGTAATCTAAAAATTCACGTTTAGTTTCTTTGTTTTTAAATGCTCCACCAAACTCAGCAGTTACTGTACTACTTTCAATATCTTTAATACCTCGTGAGTTAACGCACAAATGTTTAGCATCTATAACACAAGCAACATCTTGAGTTCCTAATGCTTCTTGCATGGCTTGTACTACTTGCATTGTTAAACGCTCTTGTACTTGCGGACGCTTAGCGTAATACTCTACAAGACGATTCATTTTAGATAAACCGATTACTTTACCATTTGAAATATACGCAACGTGAGCTCTACCAATAATTGGTAATAAATGATGCTCACATGTTGAATATACAATAATGTTTTTTTCAACTAACATTTCACCGTACTTGTAAGTATTGTCAAATGTTGATGCCTTTGGTTTGTTTTTTGGGTTTAACCCCATAAACAACTCATTTACGAAAGCCTTGGCAACTCTTTTAGGAGTTCCTTGCATACTATCGTCTGTTAAATCCATTCCTAAAGTTTCAAGAATTTCTTTAACACTTTCTTGAATTCTTTCTATTTTTTTGTCGTCAGAAATATCGAAAGCATCTGCACGTAAAGGTGTTTTAGCCGACGTAGCAATGTGGTTCTCTCCTATTTCGTCAATTCTATCGTCATTCATTTTGTTGTTGTTCACTTCAAACATTTCTATCTAAAATTAGTAGGGCGCAAATTTACAACATTGTTGGTAATTTACTGCACTTTATTTATCAATTCGTCTAAAGAACAAGTAGTTTGCTCTCCTGTAGACATATTTTTAACAACAAGCGTACCGTTTTCAACAGTGGTCACTACAAACTCAATTTCTCTATTGGTAGCATATTTCCACTGCTTTTTTTGCTGGTTGTTACTGCTTGCCACATCTGGATACATTTCTGACTTTATATTGTTTTGTCGTAATGTTTTTATGGCTTTTATTTTATCTAAACTCTCGTTTTCCTCAAAATTTAAAAACAATACTTTAGGTTTTGGCAATTCTACTGCTTCAAACAGTCCTAATTCTTCCATCACCAAGTAAATTCTATCCAATCCAAAAGAAATTCCTACTCCAGAAACATCTTTTAAACCAAAAATACCTGTCAAGTCGTCATAACGACCTCCACCACCAATAGAACCCATTTTTACACCTTCAGGTGCTGCTACTTCATAAATAGCCCCTGTGTAATAGTTCAATCCTCTAGCTAAGGTTACATCTAATTCTAAGCTTGCTGAATCTAGTCCTAAACTTTCTACGTTATCAACTACAGTTCTTAAATCAGCCACTCCTTGTAACCCTTCTTCCGACCCTTGTAACATTGCCTCTAAAGAAGCTAACTTATCTTGATTACTTCCTGAAAAATTAAATAACGGATCAACTTTTTCAATGGCTTCAGCAGAAATTCCTTTCTCCAACATCTCCTTTACTACACCGTCTTTTCCTATTTTATCTAACTTATCTAAAGCCACTGTAAAATCAATCAGTTTGTCTGATGCTCCAATTACCTCAGCAATTCCAGATAAGATTTTTCGGTTGTTGATTTTGATAGTCGTACCTTTTAATCCTAACTTACTAAAAACGGTATCATATAATTGTACAAATTCAACTTCTTGCCATAATGAGGTACTTCCTACTACATCGGCATCACATTGATAAAACTCACGGAAACGTCCTTTTTGAGGTCTATCAGCTCTCCAAACGGGTTGAATTTGGTAACGCTTAAACGGAAACGTAATTTCGTTTTGGTGTTGTACTACGTAACGTGCAAACGGTACTGTTAAGTCGTAACGTAAGGCTTTTTCAGAAATTTTTGATGTCACTTTTTGACTGTCTTTGTCTGCCAATAAGTTTTCATCTACTTTTTTTAAATAATCACCAGAATTCAAGATTTTAAAAATCAATCTATCCCCTTCTTCACCATATTTTCCCATCAATGTTGAAGAGTTTTCAAAACTTGGTGTTTCAATAGGTTGAAATCCAAAATTTTCAAACGAATGTTTAATTGTATTGAAAATATAGTTTCTTTTTGCTACTTCTGTTGATGAAAAATCTCTTGTTCCTTTTGGGATTCCTGGTTTCATTTTATTGGTTTTTAGTCGTTAGCTCTTAGCCGTTAGTTGCACTAAGTACTAAAGTATATTTTATAATCACGGAATTTTAATTATGAATTAATTGACAATTCGTAATTGTTAACTCGTAATTTGATTTGCATTTTAGCCTGCAAATATCCGAAAAAATATGAAGAAAAATGTTATTTAGCGGTCGCTTTATTTTTGTGTTTTAAACGGTAAATTGTAGCGTTTAACTCAAAACCTAAGAGTAGAATAATGGCGTTTAACCACACAAACAGCATTAAAACTAACAGCGTACCAATTGAACCGTATAGCTGATTGTATTGCGCAAACTTAACTACATAAATTCCAAATAAGTAAAAGGTAAACATAGATACTACTGTAGTTAAAATAGCACCTGGAGAAAAGAATTTCACATCTTTACCTTGTTTGGTTCCGTATCTAAAAAGTAGCGATACAATGGTAAAAATCATCACTAAAAACAAAAAACCTCTTCCGTAGTAAAACAAGTCTAAATCTCCTGTGTTTAACCATCCAATTTTGTGAATTCTTGTTAAGGCTATTTGATAAAAAATAATAAGTGTTACCGTTACGATTAAGAAAAATGACATTAGCAACGATACTGCTAACGAAATAAAATAAGCTCTTAAAACATTTCTCACTTCTGTAACATGGTACGAATATTCAAACCCACCAAATATTGCATTTACACCATTGGTCATTAAAAAAATAGAGGCTAAAAAACCGAAAGATAATAATCCACCATATTGATTGTTAATAATATCTTTTATCACAAAATCTACCGCTTCAAAGGTTTTTGGTGGTAGTGCTTCTTGCATTAATGAGAGTAGTCCGTCTTGAAATCCCTCAATTGGGATGTAAGGAATTAATGTTAAAATGAATAATAAGAATGGAAAAATCGCCATAAAGAAACTAAAAGCAATACCTCCTGCCCTTGTTGTTAATGCTCCTTTTACAATACCTATAACATACATTTCGAGCACATCGTACAAAGACATTCCTTCTAACCCTGGAATTTTAATTTTCTTTCCAAAGGCCACGAGCCAGTTTATTACTGGAATTTTCTCAAGGTTTTCTTCTATCTGTTTAGTCATTTTCTTTTTGGTTGCAAAGTGTTTCTAGTTTCAGAGATTCTAAGTTACAAAGTGTTTTTAGTTGCAAAGATGCTAAGTCTTTTTAGTTTCAAAGTTGAGTAGTGTTACTGTATCAAAGTTGCATAGTTTTTATCGTTTTTCCTTTAGCTTTCTTATTAAACTTGATAGCATTCTTTCTATCTCTCTTGATTCCTCATAAAGTCTGTCAAAAGATTCTTTTGAAATATACTCTAAGTTTGAAGAAATTTCAAGTTGCGTTTGTAATTCAAACAACGAAGCCACTCCAATACCCCCAACCACATTACTCCACCACAATATCATATTTATATAACAATCCTACAATATTCTCATTGGAAAATTTAGCTTTTTTAACCCTATTATTTTCAGGGTCAATCGCAAAATTAGTAGCAGTTGTAAAATCTGCTTTTTCTAAATTCGTCTGATCAAAAATTGCTCCTTTTAAATCACAATCTTTAAAGACACCTCTACTTAGGTCAGCTTCAACAAAATCTACTTCTTGCAAATTACAACTTATAAATTTTGTAGTAGGAATTTTTAATTGGTAAAAAGAAGATACGTTTAGTTGGCAGTTATGAAAGCTCATTTCTAGCAAAAAGTTGTTGCATTCATTAAACTTTACCCCAACCATTTTACAGTTTTCAAAAGTGCAATCTTTAAAAAAAGTGTGGTTTACCACTGTATTACTAAAATTACAGTTGATAAACTCACACTCTAAAAATTCGATATTAGAAGCATGTACGTTCTCAAAATTGCAATTCTCGAACGTACAGCTATCATATTCTCCTTTGTTGATTTTTGTTAGTGTAAAATCAACTTTTGTGAACGTTTCGTTGTCAAAGAAATCATTCATTTATTGTAATCCTCTCGCTTTTAGCATTGGTTCAGCTTGTGGATCTCTTCCTGCAAAAACTTTATACATTTCTGCATAATCCATCGTGTTTCCTTTCGATAAGATTTGTTCTCTAAACTTCTGACCGTTTTCTCTAGTTAACAATCCGTTGTTTTTAAACCAATCGTACGCATCATGACTTAGCATTTCTGTCCATAAATACGAATAGTATCCTGCACCGTATCCTCCGCTAAAAATATGTGCAAAATATGTTGAACGGTATCTTGGTGGTACCTCATCAATCTTCAACTTCATTTTAGCTAATGCCTCTTCTTCAAATTTAGCCACATCTTCAATTCTAGTATCTGCTGAAATAGTGTGCCATTGCATATCTAAATTAGAAGATGCTAAGTTTTCTATAATTGAATATCCTTGGTTAAACGTTCCTGCATCTTTAATTTTTTGTAATAATGCATCAGGAATTACTTCTCCTGTTTTATAATGCAACGCATAGTTGTTTAATACCTCTGGATGTGTTGCCCAGTTTTCGTTAAACTGCGACGGGAACTCTACAAAATCTCTTGCAGTACTTGTTCCTGAAATTGATGCATATTTTTGATTTCCGAATAAACCGTGTAACGCGTGTCCGAACTCATGGAAGGTAGTTTCTACATTATCAAAACTAATTAATGCTGGTTCTCCTTCTGCTGGTTTAGGATAGTTACAAACATTGTAGATTACTGGCTTTTGACCTCTTAATTTAGATTGCTTTACAAAAGCACTCATCCACGCTCCTCCTCTTTTACTATCTCTTGCAAAGAAATCTCCGTAGAACAATCCTAACTTACTACCATCTTCTTCAAAGATTTCATACACTACCACATCTGGGTGATAGGTAGGAATGTCGGTACGCTTTTTAAAGGTGATTCCGTATAATTTTGTTGCAGCATAAAACACTCCTTTTTCTAACACGTTGGTTAACTCAAAGTATGGTTTTACCTCATCTTCATTTAAGTTGTACTTAGACTTACGTACTTTTTCAGCAAAATGATTCCAATCGTATGGTGCTAAAGTAAAGTCGTTTCCTTCTTTATTGATTTCTGCTTGAATTTCTTTCGTTTCAGCTGCTACTTTTGATAACGACCCCGGAATTAATCCGTTGAACATTTCAAATACTTTATCTGGTGTAGATGCCATTGTTCCTTGTAAGCTCCAACTAGCAAAATTGTCAAAACCTAAAATCTGTGCTTTCTTAGCACGTAACAAAGCCATTTTCTTTACTAAATCGCTTGTATCATAATCGCCAGCATCTGTTCTGTGAATAGATTTTTCAAACAATTCTTTTCGAACTTCTCTATTTTCTAAAGTTTGTAATAAAGGTTGTTGTGTGGTATTAATTAGTTGGATTTCGTACTTACCGTCTTTCTCTAAACCTTTAATTGTTTCTTCTGAAAGTCCTTTTAACTGTTCTTTATCCGTAACCGTTAAACCTCCTTTTTTACTCGCGTCTAGTAACTTTTTTCCGAAGTCGTTAGATAAACTTGCTAATTCTGCATTGATTTCTTTTAACTCGTTCTTTTTTTCTTCAGATAAGTTAGCTCCTGCTTTTACAAACTTTTTATACTGTTCTTTTACCAAGTGTTTAGACTCTGCATCCAACTCTAAGTTGTCTAAATTATCGTGTACCGCTTTTATTTTTTCAAACAACTTGGTGTTTAATAAAATTTCATCGTTGTGCTTAGAAAACTTTGGAGCTAATTCTTTTTGATTGTCTTTAATCGTATCGTTAGTATGTGCTCCTGCTAAAGCGTAAAAAACTGCCTCAACATTATCTAACGTTTTGCTACTTTCTTCAAAAGCTATAATTGTATTTTCAAATGTTGGCGCTTCTGTATTTGCTATAATTTTAGCAATTTCTTCATTTTGAACTTCCATACCTTTTAAAATTGCAGGCATAAAGTGTTCGTTCTTTATTTTGGTAAAATCAGGTGCACCATAAGGTAAACTGCTTTTTACTAATAATGGGTTTTCTACCATGTTTGAAGTGGTTTCTTTTTTAGTTTGCTCTGTTTTACACGACATAGCTACTACTAGCGTTGCTATGAGTAATAGTTGTTTTTTCATGATGTAGTAAGTTATATTAATCGACTGCTTTTAAGCTTAAATCCATATTATATACTGAATGTGTTAAGGCTCCAGACGAAATAAAATCAACCCCACATTCTGCGTATTCTCTAATAGTCTTTTCGTTGATTCCTCCAGAAGATTCTGTTAAACATGTATCTCCTATCACTGCTACCGCCTTTCGGGTATCTTCATAGTTAAAATTATCTATCAAAATTCTGTACACCCCTTCGTTTTGTAAAATTTCTTCAATTTCTTCTAAACTGCGTGCTTCCACAATAATTTTAATATCCAATCCTTTTTCCGCTAGGTATTTCTTAGTCTTGGTTATTGCTTGTGTAATTCCACCTGCAAAATCAATATGATTGTCTTTAATCATTACCATATCGTATAAGGCAAATCGATGGTTTTCTCCACCTCCTATTTTTACTGCCCATTTTTCTAAAGCACGGATTCCTGGTGTTGTTTTACGAGTGTCTAACACCTTTGTTTTGGTTCCTTCTAACAGGTCTGCAAAAAACTTGGTTTTGGTTGCTATAGCACTCATACGTTGCATGGCATTTAACACCAAACGTTCTGCCATTAATATAGATTGTGATTTTCCTGATACGTAAAAAACAATATCTCCGTACTTTACGGGTGCTCCATCATTTATTAACGTTTCAACTTTTAAATCGGCATCTACATAGTTAAACACCATTTTGGCAAATTCTACTCCCGCTATTATACCTTCATCTTTTACTAATAGCTTTGCTTTTCCTGTTGCGTCGGCAGGTATGCATGATAATGATGTATGGTCTCCATCTCCTATATCTTCTCTAATAGCATTGGCTATAATTAAATCTAACTCTTTATTAAATTGTTCTTGTGAAATCATAGTTTTGAATTGTTGAGGTAAAAATACAATTATTTTTAGTTCTCTGTTTTGAGTTTACTGCTTATTGTTGTGTAATTTTTACCTTTCTTTACTAACAAAATTCTAAACCTGTTACAGGTTGTTTTTCATTTTCTACTACTTTATGTGTTTGGTATTTGTTTAGTGTATTATTTTATATATGATACATTGTACTTTTTGATAAGTTTTTGTCAATTCGAGTGAATTTTACGATTGAAATGAGTAAAATTTGTATCGAGAAAAAGAGTTATAGCGTTTAAATTAGTTCTCGATACTATTTTTGTTTTTTTTTAATTTTAAAACATACAGTAACGTCTGCAAATTGAGTCTCCATTTCCAACAACACGTTAAAAAACTAACAATCAATCATTAAAAACAAACACAAGAAAAAACCTTACTTTTATTCCTTTAATAATTAAAATTAAAAATGACGTTGAGAAAATCTATTTCACTTGTACTGTTTACATTCTTGTTCTTCTCTTGTACTAGTAAAAAAAGTAATGAAGTTCCTAAAGCTTTAAATGAATTAATTGTTTGCATAGAAAACTATTCTGATAATCAAATTGCATTAAGAAAAGAAGCTAGCTATCAAAACATTGATAAAAATCTCTATACATCAAAAAAGAAAATAGACACTATTAATATAAAATTAAATAAAGGTGATTTTATTTATTTAAGTCATAAAAAAATTGTTCCCGATACTCTCTTTTTAGGTAAAGGTGACAGCATAAAGATTAAAGCTTATGAAGACAGAATAGAATATACTGTTAACTCCTACAACCAAAATAACAAACGGTTTAAAGAAGTTTCACAAAAATTAAAGCAAGATAGCACCTATCAAAACTTCAAAAAACAAATAGATTCCTTAACTAATATCTTTTATTCTATAAAGCACAATAAAAGGCCGATGATAGGTAATAATGATTATCAAAAATTTGTTAGCTATCCTGTAAAAGTAAACAGAGATGTGTACCCTTCTAAACATGAAGAAGAAAAAATTCTTTTTAAACTATTGAACAAACTTTACGTGTACAAAATTTATTTTTTTAAAAAACAAGAGCTACCTAATGATTTAAAAGTGCATTTAAACTTTAAATCATTGATAGAGTATAATAATAAACTATCGGTGTTTCATAGTTTTTTTAAGTCAAAAGCAGCTAAAGACAAACTCAATTCAACCATTTTTATAAACGACAGCCTTCTTTTAAACCCCTATTCTAAAACATTAATGCTTTCTTTCTTAAGAAAGAATGTAATTAAATCTAAACCTACATATTCACGTTCTAAGGAATACGTTAATTATGTAGAGGCTTTTGATAATGCTCCTTTATATTTTAATGACTCACTTACAAAATATGCTCGGTTTTTAAGTATTGAAGCTATGATTAATTTTGGAGAATCTTTTAATGTTACTAAATCAAAATTTAATGAGTTTAAAAACAAATACCAAGATGACAAATTAAATACTATCCTAGAAGACAAGTATTTACTTGATATTGATATATTTGATAATATTAAGAATGATGTAAAACTTATAAATCATAATCAAGAAATAAGTTCTTTGAATGATTTAATAAAGAACAACAACGGCAATTATATATTTATCGATTTTTGGGCTAGTTGGTGTTTCCCATGTAGGGAATCTATGCCGGACTATCAAAAGGTGATACATAAATTTTCAAAAGAAAAAATCACTTTCCTTTACCTTTCTATTGACAAAAATAAAGACAGCTGGTTGAACGCTGTAAAAACTGAAAATATGGAAAGTTATCAGCATAGTTATATGGTGCTAAATCAAGAGAGTGCAAACTTTTTAAAATCAATTAAATTGGTTAATATTCCAAGATATATACTTCTTGATAAACAAGGAAAAATCCTTCATGAAAATGCTCCTGGTCCTAAAGGTGATGAATTAACTATTTTTTTGAACAAATACCTAAGTAAGTAATATTAAACCTAAACATATAAAAATAAAAACCGAACATTTTAGTTCGTTTTTTTTAATAACTAAATATCAAAACCTTGCATGTATTATTCTTGAAGAAAAGAACTATAGCGTTTAAATTAGTTCTCGATAGTTCTACTGAGCGAAGTCGATGTATGATTTTCGTACCTCAAAATCACTCGAACTGACAGGTTTCCTATATTCTTGTTTCAAAAGGCACAACAAGTTTAATCTATTCGTTTTCTTTGCTTGTCCAAAGAAAAGAATCAAAAGAAAAGACACTTTTTCTTAGGATTTTTTCAGTTTTCACTGAAAACCATTTATCAAACTTTGCGTTGTTTTTTTCATTAAAAAAACAACTGAATTTCAAAGCTTTGACTGCATTATTCTTGAGAAAAAGAGTTATTGCGTTAAAATTAGTTCTCGATACTATTTTTCGTACCTCAAAATCACTCGGACTAACAGTTTCCTATATTCTTGTCTCAAAAAGCACCAACTGGTTTGACACTCTTGATTTATTTTCTTGCTTTTACGACTGTTTTTTACTCCTTCTTGTTTGTTTTTTATATTTTGCTATCTAAATACTAACCGAATTTTAAAACTTACGTGTTGTAAAGAATAAGAAATTTTCTTTCAACTTATAACTACTCTTATATCATGGCAATAAACTATCCTTTTGGTCTTCCGTTAAAACATAATTTTGCTGAGTTTGTACACTACAACGGTTTATTTCTTCCGCATGAAACGGATAGAATTTTGAATTTATGGAATGAGAATCAAAAAATTAAGGCTACGCTTAGCGGAGCAAACACTTATGATGATGAGCTTAGAAAAAGCGATGTGATGTTTATTGATAATACTCCTGAAAACGAATGGATTTACAACCGATTGGCTGGTTTGGCTATTAAGTGTAATAACGAACGGTATTGGTTTGATTTATTGGGATTTCACAATTGTTTGCAATTGGCTAGCTATACTGAGGGTGATTTTTTTGATTGGCATTTGGATTTTGGTGCGGGTGAAATTTCTGATAGAAAACTGAGTATTTCTATGCAGTTATCTGACCCTGATGAGTATGAGGGTGGTGATTTACAGTTTATGCTGAATCAAAAAATTGTAAGTGCTCCTAGAGAGAAAGGTACCATCATTGTTTTTCCTTCTTTTATGATGCACCGTGTTACTCCTATTACCAAAGGGGTTCGTAAGTCTATTGTGGGTTGGGTTGCAGGACCTCCATACAGGTAATTTTTTAGTCGTTAGTTGTTAGTTCTTGGGAGTTAGCGATTTATTTCTATGTAAAGTTCTTATGATGTTACGGCAATTGCCTTTGATAAAAAGGTCTGCGCCGTAGTGTTAGCGGAGCATGCCGTAATATCAGCGACCCGTGCCGTGGTGTCAGCGACCCGCGCCGTGGTGTCAGCGACCCATGCCGTGATATCAGCGACCCAT